>JAKLPX010000321.1 GCA_022013635.1 Candidatus Delongbacteria bacterium | reverse complement strand
ATTTCAAAATATTATCTTCAAACATTTCTACTCTGAAACAGTATGTCCCGTATTCAAGTTCAGTTGAACCTGTGGCGTAACCTCCCGATACGGTTAAAACTACTTCTCTATAGAAATCGTTGGTGCCGGATATGTAAACCCTTGCGCTGTTTACAACTTTCGCTTCAATGTCTTTTATGTTCTCATAAGTTATATTAAACGATATCTCAGAAGTGTCAGTACCAAGCGGCGACTTTTGAGAACAGCTGAAAAACATTATACCTATGTAAGACAGTGCGATAAAAGTAATAAAATTCTTCATATTCTATCTCCGTTATTGATTTATTCGACCGGGACCGGTATATTGAAATTGACATTTGTTGAAGTATCGGCAGGTACATCATCTCCGTTCATCAGAACGGCTATTAATATTCCGACTGCTACTGCCGAACCACCCCCGATATACCACCATTTTTTACTCTTCTTATCTTCGGGTTTTAATCCTAACGATAAATCATCACCGTTTGTACCGTCCGTTACGCCAAGTTTATTAATTTCTGAAAGATTATTTTTTAATTTTTTAGCCGTATCAAAAACAAAGCTTGATTTCTCGAATTTAATATTCGATGAGGCTAAATAATCCGCTAACTCCTGATCGAAATTTGCTCTGTCCGCATAAGCGTATTCAATTAAAATGCTGATTTTTGTCTGCTGTTTCTCCAATTCGGTTAATTCAATAGTAGCGATTCCATTTTTAGATGAAACCATCGGTGACCAGTCGTCAATCTGAAAATACTTGAAATCTAAATTATCAATTACCCGATCATCTTTCTCAATCTGAACCGTAATTGTTTTGCCTGTTTCGTTTTCATCAATATCCAAGACTGAAAAATTAAGTTCGGTCAGAATTCTATTAATCCTGTCCGGCACAGCAACGGTAATGCTTAAATCATTGAATTCCGGAATTGTAATTGATTTTTTATTTTTATTGTTATTGAATAAAACCAAAGCCCAGTAATAATATTTCAAAGCGTCTGCAATTCTATTTTCTTTATCTGCGGCTATGGCAAGATAAATAAAATCTCCGATTTTCTTTTGACCCTCATCATCAGAGACACTTCTTTTAATGAGAGAATTCATTACTTTTTCTTCATTCAATTCGCAGCTTACTTTCATGTATATCTGCGACAGGTTTCTGTCTTCAACTTGCTCTAATATTTTAACATTCTGAACAAAACCCATTGATGTCGCTACAATCTCATCTTTCTGAGTAACATAATTTTCAACTACTATTCTGCTTTCGATATAAGTGGCAAATTTACCGACTGCATCAGCCAAAGCAAGCCTTCTTACCACATCACGGGCTTGAACTATTGTTTCATTATCGCTGTACTGATAAGTGTATTCGCCTTCAATAGCTTTGCTTTCCTGAGTAAATGCATTCAAGGCTATTACAAACAAAAACAAAAAAATTATCCTCATACAAACCTCCTACAAGTTCAGTATTTACATAATTTAAATGTTTAAATTGCCTTTTGCAAGTCATTTTTTATTTTTCAATTAAATGACGAAAATATCAAATTAATAAATCAAAAAATCCTAAATTTTCACTTGCATTGAATATCTTCATTAATTATATTTGCAGTCTGTCGGGCGGTATAGCTCAGTTGGTTAGAGCAGTGGAATCATAATCCACGTGTCCGCGGTTCAAATCCGTGTACCGCCACTTAAAAACTCTGAATAATCGGAGTTTTTTTATTTAGAACCATTTGTTCTTTTTAAATTTATAAAGCATAATTCCGATTATGGTCAACATAACTGCCCATACACCGAAATATCCCCATTGCCATTTAAGTTCAGGCATATAGTCAAAATTCATACCGTAAACGCCGACGATGAATGTCAAAGGAATAAATATTGTGGCGACAATTGTTAAAGTCATCATTATCTGATTTGCTTTATGTGTCTGAAGCGAAAAGAAAAGATTTATCCCGCTGTCAAGTTTCTGTATGTTTTCTTCCATATCATCTAATGTCATCATGCATTCGTCTTTAATATTGTAATAATATTTCAACTCATCTTTATCAATTAATACATAAGTACCTTTATCAATCGAAATCAGCGCCTCTTTAATCGGAGACATTGATTTTTTCATTACTCTTAAATCATCTTTAATATCTTCAATAGAGATTATTGTGGATTGTTTTTGTTCGGAATTATTCAGAGACTTAAGAATGACATTGACTTTTTCATCAATTTTTTCGGTCGTGATCTGGTAATTATCCAAAATAGCTTCAAGAAGTAAATATAAAAGATAGTCCGCACCTTTCTCTCTTACTACGCCTTTACTTTCCCGCAATCTATGCCTGATATGCTCAAAGTGATCTCCTATCTTTTCCTGAAACGACAACACGAAATTTTTTCCCAAAATAAAGCTGATATGCTCGATCTCAAGCTCAGATCCTTCAGTCGGCAAAATTGATTTAACCGTAAAGAAAAGCTGATCTTTGAATTCCTGTATCTTCGGTCTTTGGGTAACATCAAGAATATCTTCCACCACAAGATCGTGGACTCCGTATTTTTTACAAACGCTTTTTACCAATTCAATGTCGTGTATTCCGTGAAGGTTTACCCAATATACCCTATCTGATTTCTGAAGATCAAATAAGTCTTTGTATTTCAGATTTTTCAGCTCGTTGTGAAAATTATCGCTGTATTCGATGATCTGAAGATTGGCTTCTTTTAAAAATTGTGACCCTGTAAACGATATATTTTCGGGGTCTTTCAGCTTAAAATTACGCTTTGACTTCATTTTCATTTCTTAGCCTTCATTACAATAAATATTCTGTTTTCCATATTGAAAATCCGTGCAATCAGCCATGTAACCGGCAGAACAAGTTTCATTATGAATTTATTCTTTTTCGACATATATGAAGTTTTGCCTAAAATCTCTTTTAATGGCGAACCGATTTTTTCCTTATGGGTCGTCTCGAAACCCAAATCAGAGAATTCTTCAAAAGTACGGTCGCAGAATTTATAGATATGCCCGTT
>JAKLPX010000027.1 GCA_022013635.1 Candidatus Delongbacteria bacterium | reverse complement strand
TCAGTAATTTTGCTATAAATTCGTATTGCTTTATTGTCCTGTCAATCACAATATTCCGCTTTTATTTATTGTCTCTTAATAATCTTTCAAATTCTTCTTCGGTTATCGAAGATTTTTTGTCAAGTTTAGGTTTGTTGGTTTCATCCTGAATAATCCTTACGATTTTATCGGTAGCTCCGCTATGGTCACGAATATATTCAGAGCTTAATTCCGAGATTTTCTGGTAAAGTTTTTTATCCGACCAAAGACTGTTTATTATATTGTATAATTCTTTGTCGTCATTGAAAATTATTCCGCAATTTAAAAGATTCATTTCCTGTGCCTCAGGAGATTTGTCGAGATGAGGCCCGAACACTACAGGCAACCCGTAAACGGCAGGTTCAAGGACGGAATGAAGTCCGTTTTTTGAAAAACCGCCGCCCACATAAGCAATTTTTCCATATCTGTAAATTCTTGCAAGGAGTCCGATCTTATCAATTATTATCACATCAAAATCCGATAATTTTTCTTTTCCGGTCATCTCAGTAAATACTAAAGTTCTTAAATTATTCTTCTGGCACATACTCTCAAGCTTGTAAATATGATCTGCTCCAATTTCGTGAGGAACAATTACTAAAAATGCGTCTTCGTATTTTTTTCTGATTTTGATCCATGATTTAATGATATATTTTTCCCCTGTCGGCCACGAGCTGCCTGCAATAAAAACCTTGTCTCTTTCTTCCAGAGAATCCAGATTTATAATTTTCTCCAAAGATTTTGATTCATAGACAACGGCATCGTATCTTGTATCGCCGTAAACATAAATTTTATCAGGATACGGAAATATATTATAGAATCGCTGTCTGTGTTTTTCGTTAATTGTTATAATTCCCGTTAGATTTGAGAATAACGATTTGAAGAAAAATTTTGCGTACCATTTATCCATTTTGGTATCGTCTGCAAAAAGTCCGTTAATGAGATAAATCGGGACATCTCTTTTTTTTAGTTCCCAGATAAAATTAGGCCAAACATCGTGTTTTGAAATTAAAACGATACCAGGGTTTATCGTATTAATAAATTTTTTTGTTTCAAAATAAAAATCAAACGGGGTATATGTTATCAAATTAAATGAAGGATTGTTTTTATTAATATGTTCATAAGCGGAAGGCGAATAAATGGAGAGTACGATATTATATTCATTACTTGGTCGCGAGTCATTTAAACTTTTTACAATCGGCAGTATCTGTTTGTACTCGCCCATTGAAGAGCAATGAAACATTACAGTCACGCTGTAAGGATTTAGATTTATTTTATTTTTATTCAGGTTTTCTATAATATTTGATCTGACCTGAACGGATTTACGGAGTTTTTTATTAAAAATAGAAACAAAACTTAATACGAAATAAAGGATGGGTATTATTAGGAAATTGTATAGAATTTTTATTAACAAAACGACTCCTTTTTACATTTTGTGCATAAGTTTTTAAACTTAGAGAAGGTAAACAATTTTACCATAAAATTTCAAGCTGAATTTTCAATAAATTCAAAGAGTATTTTCGTGCAAAATTACCCGAAATTAATTGTTGCGAGACCAAATAATAGTTATTATATTAGCGTATAACTGAGATAAATAAAATTAACAAGGGAGTACGCCATGATAAAAAGAATAACTTTAGTTTTTGCGATAATTGCTTCTCTTGCAATTATGTCCTGCTCGGATAGCAAAACAGAAACGACATTAAACTCTTCTCAAGCAATTCAGGGAGAATTAACCGGAGTTGCAGAAGAAGTGGCATCGGCACCCGGAGCAGTTGCAATGGATAAGAATATGCCTGTGCTTGATTATTTACCATTCGCAATGCCTGTAAAAAATATAAATGAGACATTAGGTAAAATTGAAACTAACGAAAAACTTGCTCAGGTTAATATTGTTCGCAATTTGTTTCCGAAAGAGAATGAAGCATCAAAACAAGAAGATCATTTTGTTTTTACTGATCATCTGGGAACTTATACATGTACAAGCATCACGACCGAAACAGACTCTACTGGAGCGGTAAATGTAATTGATTCTGATTGGATCTCGGATTTAGGTGGAAGCAATATTACAATTATTGTTCCTGCAAATGTTGCGTTAGACGGTAAAGAATTCAGAATGGTTTTGAACAATTATGAAGATGAATTCATTGATTACTATGATGAGTATCAAGACTATTACAGTGACTATTTCACTACTCTTGTTGATCTGGATGTTTTCGTCAGCGGAACCAACGTTTTAGCATTGGATTTTAACGCTGATTGGGAGTATATGGTTGCGATGGAAGATGTTATGCCGAAATACTTAAATTTGACTCTTACGATGACTCCATTCACATTAACGATAACTTATTCTCAAGATGTAAATGTATTGAGCTATTCAATAAATCTGAAGAAGAACTCAATAACCAGAATGGACTTCTCGACGCAAATAACATTTACCGATGCAACTCTCGAAGAAGTTGACCAAATTGCTGTTCAATATACTTTTGGTGTTTATAAAATTGATTTCTGGGCAGATAATGACCTTGAAACTATTATGAATTCAAACGATTATACTTTGCAACAACAAGTTGATATACTGAACGGCGGCGACTATATTTGGGCAAATGTTTATAAAAACAATGTTATCATTGGTGCTTTGCAGGCAAAAATTGTCTGGGACCCAAAGGAGTGGAACGAGGAAACTCAATCATACGGAGCTTATGTTGTAGTTCCATACATCAAATTTACGGACGGAAGCGAAATGGCTTTGGAAGATTTTGTAGCATTATTTGCCGAATACTCGGAATATATGGGTAAATAAATGTTCTTAAAATACAAATAAAAAAGCTGTCAATTGACAGCTTTTTTATTTAGATTTAGTTGAGAAAAAAGAGGAGATTTAATGTTAAGAGGTTTTATACCTACCACAAAAAGAGAGGTTGACGATTTAGGATGGAAAAAAACTGATGTGATAATAGTGACCGGAGACGCCTACATCGACCATCCGTACTTTCAGGTTGCTGCTGCCGGAAGATTTCTTAATTCAAAAGGTTTCAAAACTGCAATATTGGATATACCCGATATTGAGAAGAACGACGACTGGAAAAGATTTGGAAAGCCGGCTTTAATGTTTTTGGTTATTGCAGGGAAAGAAGATTCGATGGCTATGAATTACACAGCTTTTAAGAAGTTCAGGAGCACAGATCCATACATTCCCGGCGGTAAAAGGACTCACAGACCTGATAGAGCTGTGATAAAGTATTGCAATAAAATTAAAGAGCTTTATAAAGATACTCCGATTATACTTGCCGGAAATGAAGCGGTTTGCAGAATGGTCACTCATTACGATTTTTGGTCGGATAAGATCAGAAAACCAATACTTTTCGATTCTAAGGCAGACATGATTCTTTTCGGGAATATCGAATTCAATCTTCTAAGAATTTGCGATCTTCTTAAGAGCAACCAAAAAATTTCAGATATTAAAAAATTGGACGGAACTGCCTATATAGTAAAAGATGTATCCGATCTAAAAAATTATCTGCAGTTACCTTCGCATGAAAGCATAAAGAAAAATATTAATCTTCTTATTGACCATCATCTCAGAATCCACAAAAATCAGAACCCTTACAATTCAGGCATTCTTGTCCAGAGAGCGTTAGAGAGATATTTAATTATTCAAAAATCTCAGTCTCCGATGACCGAAGAAGAAACCGACGAAATTTACAATATGGGCTATAAAAAAAGAGCTCATCCGAAGTATAAGGAAGAAATTCCGATAATAAGATTTATTAAAGATATTGTT
>JAKLPX010000026.1 GCA_022013635.1 Candidatus Delongbacteria bacterium | reverse complement strand
TGTTGATTATTTAATAAAATTTTCGAAAGAGAGTGAACTTGATTATAACAAAGACGGCGCAGGTAATATCGTAATTCGTAAAAAAGCAACGGCAGGCAAGGAGAATTCTCCGGCTGTAGTACTACAGTCTCATATTGACATGGTTTGCGAGAAAAATGAAAGAACTGAGCACGATTTTTTAAAAGATCCGCTGCAATTATACATCGAAGACGGATTTGTCAAAGCTAAAGGAACAACTTTAGGGGCCGACGACGGAATGGGAGTTGCAGCTTCGTTAGCTCTTCTCGACAGTTCTGATGTCTGTCACGGTCATTTGGAATGCCTTTTTACGGTTGACGAAGAAACCGGTTTGACGGGCGCGAACGCTTTGGAAAGCGAATTTATTAAAGGCAGAATTTTATTAAACTTGGATTCCGAAGAAGAAGGCACAATCTATATAGGGTGCGCCGGAGGTAAAACAACCAGCCTTTCCAAATCAATAGAACATTGGAAAAACAATGATAATAACTTAACATACAAGGTTGTTTTGGAAGGCCTTAAAGGCGGACACTCAGGGTTGGCGATTCATAAGGGACACGGGAATGCGATAATTTTGCTGGCGAGATTCTTATGGAATTTAAACAATAAAATGATTTTTGATTTGGCGGATTTCAACGGTGGCGACAAGCATAACGCAATACCGAGAGAAGCTTTTGCTGTCATTACTTTCAACGCAGTGGAACTTCCGATTTTTGAAACGGAACTCTTAAAATATTCAGAAGCTTATAAAAGAGAACTGAATAAAACCGATAATAATGTGCAGATACGCAAAAAGAATGAGAATCATGCGGTTAAGGTTCTTGATGAAAAAGATAAATCTAATTTACTAAACCTCCTTTACTCATTTCCGCATGGAGTTTATGCTATGAGTCAGGAAATAGAGGATCTCGTTCAGACATCTACAAATTTGGCTTCTGTAAAAGTTCAAGAAGACGGCATATATATTTTATCAAGTCAAAGAAGCTCTGTCGAATCTTCCGTTCATGATATGGCCGGAAAAGTAATAGCACATGCTTTATTAGCCGATTACAGTTATATAAGCAGGGATCCTTATCCAGCATGGACTCCTAATCCTGATTCACCGTTATTAAAAACTGCAGTTGAAGTTCATAAAAAAATATTTTCAAAAGAGCCAGAGATCAAAGCAGTCCACGCAGGATTGGAGTGCGGTATTATCGGGGATAAATATCCCGGTATTGACATGATTTCTTTCGGACCCGATGTTTACGGAGCTCATTCGCCAGATGAAAGAGTCAGAATTACATCGGTAGAAAATTTCTGGTTATTTTTAAGACATATTATTGAAAAGCTATAAAAAATGTTTGCTATTGAGTCAAAAGGACTAACAAAACATTATTCCAACGGTAAAATCAAAGCCTTATCAGATTTTGACCTGTCGGTCGAAGAGGGAAAAATATTCAGCCTTTTGGGACCGAACGGAGCAGGAAAAACAACTCTGATCAAACTGCTTCTTTCGATAGCTTTACCTACAAAAGGCGAAGGTTATATTTTCGGAAAAACAACAAATCATCAAGACTCAAGAAAGAACATCGGATATTTGTCGGAAGATCACAGGTTGCCCGGTTACCTGAACAGCGAACAGTTTTTATTTTATTACGGAAAAATGTCCGGAGCGTCAAACTACGAACTGAATCAGAAAATTCCAAAACTATTAGCACAGGTTAAACTTGAAGACAAGAAAAGTCTTAAATTAAAAAAATATTCAAAGGGAATGTTGCAGAGACTCGGAACAGCTCAAGCTTTATTGAACGATCCAAAGCTGATTTTTCTGGACGAACCGACGGACGGTATTGATCCGATAGGCAGAATTGAAATAAGGGAGATATTGCTGGATCTGAAAAAGCAGGGAAAGACGATTTTTATAAATTCACATCTACTTAGCGAAGTTGAAAGAATTTCAGATGAGATTGCCATTTTAAAAGAAGGAATTCTGATAAAAAAAGGGAGAACCGAAGAATTTCTTGAAAGTACAGGAAAGTATATTATTTCGGTCGAACGCCAGAAGAGTAATATTTTAACAGATATTCTTAGAAATAAAAATGTTAATTTTGAAAGTAATGAATACGGGGTTATTGCGACAATAAAAGACTCAGATGAATTAAACTATATTATTGATGTGATCAGAATGGAGAAAATCAATATAGAAAATATCGAAGTATTGAAAAACACTTTGGAAGATTATTTTATAAAAATTTTAAAATAACTGGAGAAAATTTGAACGGTTTGTTCTTATTGACAATAAAAGAACTATTTTCAAAAAAAATAATTCTGACAATATTCGTTCTTGCAACCGTTTTTTGTTTAACGCTTGTATTTGCACTTAATATAAAAATCGGAGGGATGGACTCTAAAATAATCTTGGACATTTTCGGACAAACCGTTCAAAACAACCTAAATACGCAGTCATTTGATGCCGAAACTATTTTAGGTTATATTCAGTCAGGCATAGCGGTTGCGATATTTTTCGTCTCCCTATTTATATCGCTTTTTGCGACTTCAAGCCTGTTTCCCGATATGCTTAAAAAAGGTAATATTGATCTGATCCTGTCAAAACCGTTATCGAGGCAAAATATTTTCTTCCAGAGATTTATGGGAGCGTTGACATTAGTTGCGATGAATGTTTTTTATATAATCATATTTTCATGGATTATTCTTTCTCTCAAATTTCAGATATGGAATTTTAATTTTCTATTTTCAGGATTGATAATTATATCGTTCTTTTTTAATATTTTCGCGATTATGACTTTGGTTGCGATGCTGTTAAAGAACGGAGTAATTTCATTGATGCTGACTTATTTTATCGTATTTATACTTTCTCCAATCATCGCCGCGGTAGAACGGTTTGCTGTATTAGACAATTCTTTCTATAAAATCATAGTTGGAGTTTTGCATAATACATTGCCCAAAGTGTCCGAAACAGTCATTCTTATAAATAGTGTAGTAACTTCAAAAGAAGTTTCATTTGCGTCTTTGT
>JAKLPX010000320.1 GCA_022013635.1 Candidatus Delongbacteria bacterium | reverse complement strand
TCAAGATCATAGTGTTCGTACTGTTCTCTGCTCTAATCGCAGTTTCGATAACGATCAATTTATCTAAAGCAGAGGTTATTACATTCGATACATTCTTCAAAGGTTTCTCAAACTGGCTCGTTCCTTTACTGATAGCCTTATTTCTTCTCGTAGGATATATGAAGAATGTGAAAGTCTATGAAGTGCTCACAGACGGTGCGAAGGAAGGCTTCAATACAACCGTGAGAATAATTCCTTTCATGGTCGCAATTTTTGTAGCAATAGGAATGTTCCGGTCTTCAGGCGCTTTGGATATTTTTGCGAATATATTAAGCCCGTTCACGAACTTTATCGGAATGCCGGCAGATGTATTGCCTCTGGCAATAATAAGACCGCTTTCAGGCAGCGGATCGTTCGGTATCATGTCCGAGATCATCACAAGAGATCCGAACAGTTTTTCATCGTATCTCGCGTCCATAATGCAGGGATCAACAGAGACTACATTCTATGTCATTGCTGTGTATTTCGGAGCTGTCGGAGTTATTAGAACGAGGCATGTGATAAAAGCTGCGCTTCTTGCCGATTTTGCAGGCATAGCCGCATCGCTTATACTGGCTAAAATATTCTTTACCGGATAAGATGTATCTAAGTAATCCCGTACATAGCTTTGCTCATTATCGGCTGATGACTTTCAGATTTAAATAAGCTTTCGACTTGAATTTATCGGGAAAAACTCTATCGGTCGTATCTGAATAATAAGGAACCAGATCGTTCATTTGTCCGAACAGAAGTTTTAGATCGAAATTTGATATTATATATTTATCATTGAGATTTGAAGCGAATTGAGTACTCTGTTCAACATTATCTTCGCGGACAAATGTTTTTTCTTGCGAAAATCCGTATTCTATAACTTTTCTTAGAACATATTCGGGATACTGCATCACCGCAACCGGACTTTTCATAACCCTCAGCTTTACACCGTCTAATTCTATTGAAATATTTCCGTCTGTATCAAGCAGAAGTCCGGTTGATCCCCATTCGTCTTTCATATCTCCATAAGGTTCATATTTAGTGAGCTTCCCTTCAAATGAAATTTTGATCGTGTGACTTTGCGAATCGGCGAAGGATTTCTCAAATGAAACTGCGAAAGTGGAGTCGTTTTTATATTCAATCACACAGCTGTCGGCAAAGCTGAAAACCGCATTGTCTTTATAATTGTTTACCGTTTCCGTGAAATACTTTCCGCTTTCGTCAAGAATTTTCTCAATACCGGGAATGAATTTACTCTTAGAATATTTTTTCTTGAACTTTGTGAAATCGTCACTGCTGCCGCTGATATAATGCGATATTTTTCCCGTTTCCGTTTCCGTTTTGTAAATTACAGGTACGAAAATGTCTTTGAAGAGCTTGAAACGCAGATACCATGCCTGCTCAGCCAATTTCTTATCTTTGTCGCTTCTTAACATTTCGATCAGCGACTTAGCTTTTTCAACCGAACCGCTTTCGTAAAGCTCTTTTGCAGCTTGAAGTTCCTTGTAAGTAATATCTTCTTTTACTTGCGAAAATAAGACCGCCGAAGCAATCACCGGAACTAACAACCAATACTTCACTCTCATATCTTTCCCTCATTTTTAAATTCTTCCTGTGTGTTTACACCGTAAACCGGTTTGAGTACCTTGATCGGAATAGCTTCTACTTTGATTTTCATCTCGATCATTAAGTTAATAATATCAGGTAATATCAGATCATGAACCTCTTTACCGGTACCGCACTTCTTCAAAATACCGGACAGATGCTTGTATTTGAAACAATAAAAAGAAGTATTTACTTCAATATTCTTTTTATCATCTTCCGTTAAATCTTTAGCCTCAAATATTCCGGAAACTCTATTCACGGTATTCCTGCCGATAATTCCGTAAGGAAGAATGTTTTTATTAAAAGGCGCTGCTAGAATCGTACATATATTACCTGCTCTTCTATGTTCCCGAATCAGCTTAATTATCACATCTTTGGTGATGAAAGGTACATTATCGGGAATTATCAACAGATCGCCATTCATTTCCCCGATCCATTCCTGTGCACAGATAAGAGAGTAAACAGGTCCTGCAGACTCTTTTTGTTCGATCAAGCTCACCCTCTCCTTAAATATCCTTTTAAAAAGTTTTTTATTCATAGGGTCAATAACTATTCCGATTTTGTCAATTTCGTCTATTTTCAAAGCATCAACAACCGATTCGGCTATTGTTTTCCCGTTCAATTTCATAAGAGTTTTCGGAAGAATAGAATTAGTATCTTTGTTTGTATTTGTTTCAAGTATGAGCGCATAAGCCGTATCGTGCTTTAGTTTAACGAATTTAGTTCTGTCTTTTTCAACAAGTATCCTGTTAAGCAAGTGTATAAGCATAGAAAAGAATACTAACGCGCTCAAGGAAAATAATATAAGCCCTGCTGTTCCTGTATAATCCGTGAAAGAATATGATTTTGAGTATTCGGGACTATTGTTACGCAGAAAAAAGTCGAGATCGTTAAATAAATCCCTTTTTTGTTT
>JAKLPX010000319.1 GCA_022013635.1 Candidatus Delongbacteria bacterium | reverse complement strand
TTGATTTAATACAATAATATTGTTAAATATAAACTACTTGAAATAATGAAGAAGCAGAATGATAATTTCTGAAAAATATTTAATAATTTTTAAAAGAGTGTCACTATATGACCCTCATCTTTTTGTATTTTCGGTTAAGTTAAAATAAACAGGAAGTAAAAATGAGTACTTTACCCAAGATAATTGACAACAACCGGAAAAATCTTTTGGATATTCTAAAAGAAATCTCAAAAGAGCACGACCACCTTTCAATCGCAACAGGTTATTGGGACCTGAAAGGCACACAACAGATTTTTGAATCGATCAAAAATTATAAAAGCGTAAGACTGCTTATCGGAAGGGAACCTTTGATACCGAGGCATAAAGCTTTCAGACCAGAACCTGATTATCCCGACAAAGATTTCTTCTCCGATCTTGAAAATATGCAGCCCTCACCGGAACTGAAATCGCTTGTAATTTCACTTAAGAGCATGATAAAAGCAGGGAATCTTGAAGTAAGAGTTTACAGAAAAAGCTTTTTCCATGCAAAGAGCTATATTTTCGGAGACTATTCATCAGACAATGCCGTAGGAATCATCGGTTCATCCAACTTCACGCTCAACGGGCTTACGCATAATGCCGAACTGAATGCGCTTGAAGACGAGCATCGGATCGTCACATTTAAACCTATGTCAGAAAAACAGGAAGTCGGTCATCTTTATTGGTTTGATTCATTCTGGAATGATCCTGAAACTGAAGAATGGAACGGTCAATTCACGGAGCTTCTCGGACATTCACCTGTCGGCGATGTTCTTTTCAGCCCGTATGAGACATATATTAAAACTCTTTATGAGATATATAATGAGGAACTTGTCGAAGAAGATATTGATGAGTCGATCAAAGGGAGCCACGATCTGTACGATTTCCAGAAAAAGAATGTGAACGCTCTTATCCGCAGACTTAAAAAATATAAAGTTGCTATGCTTGCCGATTCCGTCGGACTCGGAAAAACATATACAGCGATTGAAGTTATCAAGCAATACTTGACAACTGATGAAGGCAAGAAAAGAGTTGAAGTTATCTGTCCTAAATCACTTGTAAAACAGTGGAGAATTGAGCTTAACATACAGGGTGTTAGAAATTTCGAACCGCTTACACTTCAAAATCCTGAAATGATCGAAAGCAAAAAAAAGCTCGACGATATTGCAGCAGTTTCTCTTTTTGTTATAGATGAATCGCATAATCTTAAAAACAGCGGTGGTAAAAGGTTCGATCAAATCCTTGACTGGGTAAGAAACAATCCAAAGGCACATGTTCTGCTTTTAACGGCTACGCCGATCAATAATCAACTCAGCGATATTGTTAATCAAATACTCCTTGGGGCAAGAGGAGAATCAGGAATCCTGAATGTTACAACAAAGGATAAAAAATCAAAACAAACCGCTACTATAAATTTTCATCAGGCAATTGAAAATCTTAAAAAGAAAATAAATCAGGATTTAAAAAGAACCGGAGAAATTGATTACGACCACATAAAGCAGACAATGTCTCCAATCCTGAGAGCTTTTGTCGTAAGAAGAACAAGGCAGGGAATCGAGAGGGAATACGGCGGTCTTCAAGACGGTGACAATATTTTAAAATTCCCTAAAGTAAATCCCGAAGTACAATCCTATAAATTCAAACAGGATATTTCAGCTAAAGTATTCGGTTTGAAAGCTGATGGTATAGATATTGATCATATTTATAAGATAAAACCTGACGGTATTGTTGAAAGTACAAAAGCTTTGATGCATCCTTTAAGGCAGTTGGACAATGTTAAGCCTGAATTTATTGAAGAAAAGTATTTCCAGAAATCTGCAATCCATTTCGTATATCAGATAATTCTACTTCTAGGATTTATTCCGTACCGCTGGAGTATTTACAAAACACGGTATTACGGCAAGTCAAGAGAGCAGATAAAAGATATGAGGCTGTCCGGGGATGAGAGCAGATCACTTTTTATGCAGCTTGGTATCTACGGAATTTTAAGAACTGTGTTTTTGAAGCGTCTCGAATCGTCTGTAAGCGCAATTAGAGCATCGTTAGAAGTCTATAAAAGAAAACTTGAATATTTTGAAAAAGAGCTGAATAAAGGATATATCTGCAGTTTGAAAGATTTTACCAACATTGATAGACAGCTTAAAATGTCAGATAACGATGAAGATAATGAAGAAGCTATAATTGATGATGAAACAGTGCTCGATACTGTTGACGATAAAAAATATGCGCTTGAAGACATGAAAGCCGATATTAAAAAAGAAAAGCTTCTTATTGATCTGCTTTCAAGGCAGCTGTCTCTTCTCGAAGAAGATGATTCAAAGATCAAATCTTTTGCAGAGCTTCTCGAAAAGCTAAAAAAAGATCAACCTGCAGGAAAAAAAGTGCTGGTATTCTCATTCTTCGCAGATACGATCACATATCTCGAAAAATCTATTGGTAAATATACAAAATGCATAACAAATGATAATACGGCTTTCGTATCATCAAAGAACAGGACTGATGCGGATACTGCGGCAAACAGATTCGCGCCCGTAGCAAAAAAACATACGATTACAAAGAATGAAACAGAGCTTGATTATCTTTTCTCTACCGACATCCTTTCAGAAGGACAGAACCTGCAGGATTGCGGGATTTTAATAAACTACGACCTTCACTGGAATCCTGTCAGAATGATTCAGAGAAACGGAAGGATAAACAGGATAGGTTCGCCTTTCGAAAAAGTTCACATTTACAACATCAAGCCGGAAGCAAAGCTTGAGGAATATTTAAAGCTTGTCGCAAGGCTGGAAACAAAGATAAATCTTATCAGGAACACCATAGGTACCGATTCACCCGTGCTTGATGAAAAGGAAAATCCGATCGAATTTACCGATTCATGGAAAGATATTTATTCAGACAGCCTTCAAAAAAGGATCGAAGCTATGGAAAAGGCTGAAAAAGAAGCCGACTTCTTATTATCCGAGGATGAATATATTTCAGATCTTAAAATATTTAACAACGATCCTGATATAGATGAAAAATATAAAGAATTTATCTATAACATCTCAAAAGGTAAATGGGCAGTTATGCCGAAAGATAAATTTCTCGGTGATCCAAGACCTGATACTCTGTGCCTTAACAGGCTATACTCGGAAGATAACATAAAAACCGGCTACAGTTTTGCTTCGTTGGCATCAGGAGAATTGTCTCTTGTTCCGCAGTTACAGGCTCTTGAATGGCTTAAAACTGATAAGACAAATAACGAAAGACAAAAAGACAGAATAAGCGCTGATAAAAAAGAAGTGAAAGAAATAATAGAATCGCTAATATCTGATTATCATATCGGGCGCGAAATGGGCACCCCGATTGGTCAAAGCAAAGAACTTCTAACACTCATGTTTGAATTACATTTTATTGAAGAAGACATTCTGCTCGTGGAAAAAGTCATGAGATCCTCAAATGTATTCTTAAGAAAAGAAATACAAAAGCTTATAAGAAAAGTAATGAAAAATAAAAAAGAGAACAAAGAATACTATTCAACCATTAAAGAGCTTGTAGAAAAAGCAAAAAATGATTATAATGACAGCGGGGATGTTAACGAAAGTATAAACGCTGAACAGATATTATACTATGTGGTGAAAAATGAGTAATATGCACGAAAAAATTGAGAATCTGAATAAATCAATTAAAGAGCTTTCTGAGAATAATTCTTTTCAGATTGCGAAAAAAGCTGTAAACTCGGTTATACGGCTTCTCGGAATTGAGGATGAGCCTCAATGGAGAACTTTTACGGACACTAACGGAAGAATATTATC
>JAKLPX010000318.1 GCA_022013635.1 Candidatus Delongbacteria bacterium | reverse complement strand
CGGTCTGAATGAATCTGAAGCTGTTCAGGTGGCCGAAGTCATGAATGCAAATTCGGTTTATGAAAGCATAAAAGATCTTTCATCAAACATTCACACAAAACTACCGCTTAGAGCTATAGTTATTCACAGCATAAAGCAAGCTGCTGTATCTGCAAGCGAAGGATCGTTCATCATTGATGGTCCTTATACACCTGAGCCTAAATTATCAACAGGCGCGGGTGATATTTTTAACGCCGGATTTTATGCGGGTTACATAGCCGGACTTACACTTGAGCAATGCCTGATCACAGGTGTTTCGAATTCTGGTTATTATGTCAGGAATGAACGACCTGCTTCAAGGAAGGAATTGATTGATTTTATGAAAGATATGATAAAGTGATAACTTGTGGGGACATCCGGACTCGAACCGGAGATCTCTTGCTTGTCGAGCAAACGATTTAAACCAACTAATCTATGCCCCCGATGAACGAACTTCAATTTTAAGAATATTCCGGCAAAAAGTCAAATGATTTGTTTACAGCACTTCAAACTTTATCTCGTCGGATTTTCCGTTTGAATCAATGACCTTGATAGTATGAATTCCTTTTTCAGGACTGACTGAAAGACTGTGTACTTTTTCACTTTGCCCGTAATAGACACTATCAATATACCAGAACACTCTTGAATCCTTTTGAGTGTGAGCCACATCCATCTTGATCTTCTGCTCTGCGCCCCCGATATCCGTGGGTATGTAAATTCTTGATCCACTCTGAGGATACACTATACTTATGTCGTTATTATTCCACAGTGATGGGCAGGAAGACTTATGTTCCGGTATCTGATCTACTTCAGAACCTGCTTTCTGCATTGTTCTCGTGACGAGAGGCGGATATTTTAGAACGGTTTTTTCCTTATGACCTTTTTCCCAGCACAGAGAACACACCTGCTCTTTTTCGTCCATTGATAAATATATTTTTTGATGATACGGGCATATTTGGAGAGGCTGACTATGCTTTGGAAGCATCACAGATTCCGTTTCGGGACAGTTCTCCGAATGTATGTATCCTGTTGCTATGCATACATTTACGGTTTTCAGCTCGTTAGCAGGCGCGTAAAACGGTTCAACGGTATTAGAACTTATGCGGTTTAAAATATCAAACAGTACAGGTCCAGCGGTTTGAGCTCCTGAGATCATCTTGTTCGTTTCGCCGTCAAAATTACCCGCCCAGACACCGACCGTCCATTCGGTCGTAACTCCCATCGCCCACGCGTCCTTATGAGCGTAACTTGTGCCTGTTTTCCATGATACCGGTCTTGAATTTTCAAACAGGTTCCAAAAATACTCTATCCCCGGCCTTTTTACATCCTCAAGGATTTTCAGTACAATATACGATGCTCCTTTTGTTAACGATCTTTCCATTTTCTCAATTGAGTCGCTTTCAAAAATTGTCACTCTCCCGAAGTCACCGTAATTCGCAAGACCTCTATATAGGTTTGTAACCTCCCACAAACTCGTTTCAGCTCCTCCTATTATGAGCGATAGCCCGTAGTCGTCAGCAGGCCTGCTAAGTGTAGTTATACCCATTTTTTTTAAGGCTTCGTAGAAATGAGTGAGCCCGAATTTCTTTAACAGGATCACTGCCGGCACATTCAGAGATTTTGTGAGTGCATCTTTAGTCCTTACAATCCCGGAAAACGAATCGTCCGCGTTTTGAGGAGAAAAGGAGGAAATATTTACCGGTATGTCCTCGATAAGAGAATTTTCGCAGATAATACCGTCATCAATGCATTTTGCGTACAGAAAAGGTTTTAGGATCGAACCTGAGGAACGGCTTGCCTGAACTCCGTCAATTTTACCGAGTTTCGGATCGTCCCAGTAATCCTGAGAGCCTATATAAGCCCTGACCTTGCCGGTTCTTGTGTCGCAAACAAGCACGGAAAGATTATTAATTCCGTTGTTGCGAAGATATTCCGCGTGCCTTTTAACTATCTCTTCAATATTCTGCTGTATCTTTGAGTCAATCGTTGACCTTATGATATTTTCCTTTGATTTCCTTATGCAGTATTCAGTGGCGTGAGGCGCCGTTTTCGGAAATATATGAGGACTGATTATCACTTTTTCAAGAACAGCCGTTTTATAAATTTCTTCACTGATGATCTTTGATTCAAAAAGTCTTTTTAAAAGGAGATTTCTTTTCTTAATCATCCTTCCGTGATTGATCCCGGGCGACATCCCGCCCGGAGAGTTAGGAAGAACCGCAAGAAGAGTTGCTTCCGCCCAGCTTAATTGGTCCGCATATTTCCCGAAATATTTTAATGATGCCGTCTGATATCCGATAATATTTCTTCCGTACGGCGCACAGTTCAGATATTGTTTGAGTATCTCATCCTTACTCAATAAAACCTCAAATTTAACACTTTGAAGCGCTTCGTAAAATTTATTTGCCAAAGTCCTTTTTTTCTGGTCTCTGATCCGTGCCAGCTGCATCGTGATCGTACTTCCGCCACTAACGATTCGACCATTCTTTATGTTCAGATATGCAGCTCTGAGAACTGCGACCGGGTCTATCCCGAAATGATAATCAAACCGCTTATCCTCAAAATTTATCACGCAGGTCTTCAGCTTTTCCGGGATCGGCATTTTCGTATCGGGATAGACCCACTGTTCATCCATGTTCAGAAACATTCTGAGCATAGCACCTTCGTTATCCAGTACCACTTTGCTGAAATATCCCTCTTCAGGTTCAAGCTGAACAGGAATGAAAATAATTGTCAGGATAAATGATAAAATTATTCCTGAGACCGAGATTAAAATATTTTTTTTATTTATAAATTTCATACTTCAAACTGTATTGCCAGGCAACGAATGCATCTGCGATCGGAAGTTTTCCAAAAAAGAATTCTCCACCTCTATTTCACAACTTCGACTTTCATGCCCGGTTCGAGCGCAAAAAAATCTTTGCTGTACATGGATTCGGCGACAGTCGGTGATAAATAGAATTTCCCAACCGAAACTGCTCTTAGCTCTATCACGAATTCGATCTCTTTTGTCTGCTTTTCCATATCGAAGAACCACATTACTCTGTCGTCTCTGATGTCGGTATATCTTATCTGCTGACTGTAATTATATGTACTTGAAGAATAGCCATAATTTTTCTTAGTCGAAGCGGAAGTATAGGCATTCCTGTTTTCAAGCCGTGCATTCTCGATCTCCCAGCCTGAAGGCAGTATCTGGACAAGCGCCATGTTCTTAAGCTCGTTCGTGGCGGATTTTTTGATCTTTATCTTCATGGTAAAAGTCTCGCCCTGAACTGTCTTTAATGCGCCGGTTTTTCCTGATTTCGTTATGAAAGTTCTTTCGATATAAATTCCCTTTCCTTCTCTTTTGTCTGCGGGTTTCAAAGGAATAGCGTCGTAATTCAGGCTTACAAAACATTTTTCCGCTTCGGTATCTTTATCAAGCGTGACTGTCACTATGTCTTTCGATCCTGATTCTAGTTCTTTCGTGTATGTGAGATCGCTAAATTTGAATTTTACTTCGCCGTCTCTTTCTGTCACTATCCTTCCGGATAATTTTGAAGTTACATTGAAATATTCGGGATATTTTTCCATGAATTTTCCGATCGAGAGCATTACAAAACCAAGCGTCTGGGTGGATAGCCATTCGTCCGAATTAATCCTGTCAACAAGGTTTGAATATAAAGACGCCGCTTTTGCTTCATTCCCCGCTTCGCACAGTCCTGTCAGGATCACAGCCTTGTCCCTGTCGGCCGTTCCGAAGGAACCGGACATTTCTGTATAATCTTCGACCAATATTCCGGCCAGATTAGAGATTGAATTTGCAGTTTCATTAATACCTGCCAGCTTATAGCTCATTGCAAGCATCCATTTCTCCGCATCGTCCAGATAACTCAGATTAGTTTCCTTCATGATGTTCATGGCTCCTATCTCCGGTTCTCCGGCAATCGCAAGCACATAAAGCCTGTATAATTGCTCTCTCGTTCTATAATACACATTGTAGTAAGCCGATTCGTTCTTTCTGTTTATCACGCTTCTAAAATTTTCAACTTTGCATTTTATCGCATAAGAATGTTCGCTTCTCTTCCAGTTGTCGTACATATCCGTAGGAACGAAATAACCTTTTTTCTTAGCTTCTGTTAAGAAATGACCCGCGTAAATGTCTGACCAGCCGCTGTAATAATTTGAAGCGTCCGGCCAATAGTTGAATGAGCCTGTTGAATTCTGAAATGATCTTAATTTGGAAATTGCCGAATTAATATTTTTATCTATTTCTTCGTAAACCGCGCTGTGCTGCTTGAGTAAAGGCTTGACGGAAAGCTGGGAAAAACCTTTCGAGACAGTCTGCTCCAAACATCCGTAGGGATAGCCTATAAGATATCCAAGCCTTTTGTTGATATCGGGCATTTTTATCTTTGAGATGGTCACGGATGAATTTACCGTACTGCTGATATATTCGGGTATATGGAAGTTAACCGATCCGCCCTTTTCCACAGCTTTTGTTATTGTTCTGAATTCTCTCGGAGCGAGTGGTTTTACGGCTATTTCCGTGTTGCTTTCATATTTATAACTTCCTGATTTGGCGGTTATCTTTATATCGCCCTTTCCGACCTGATCCTTAGCCCTGATCTTAAAATAAACCGTTTTATTTTCGATGCCTGCGAAAGTGATTTTTTTGGATGTTTCCTCTGTAAACAATACTCCGCCAAGCTCAATCTGTACCACCGTTTCTTTAATTTTTTCATCCATGCTGAAAATGATCACAGGGATCTCGACCTCGTCACCAGTGGTCATTACCCTCGGTACGGACGGCATCGCTATAAGTTCGGTCTTTACTTTTACGAGCTTCTCAAAACTTCCGTATTTTCCTTTATTCGCGCTGACCGCCATCACCCTGACGGCGCCGACATACTCTGGCATGGTGAACTCTACTTCGGCATTACCGTTCTTATCCGTTTTTAACGGCCCTTTGAACAACGAGACCGGTTTAAATCTGTTTGCGTTCACATCGTTAAGCATTTTTGCTCTTTCCGCAAGTCCTCCGCCAACCGAAAAAGTGTTTGATACAGGTCCTTTGTTCGCACCTATTACAAATCCATAAAGGTCATAAAAACCTACACCGAGCCTGATCTTCTGATAGAAGTTTTTCCACGCGTCAGGTGAAGTAAAATCCGTTATGCTCAAAAGTCCCTCGTCAACAACCGCGATGGTAAATTGAGTCTCTCCGTCTGCATGAATTTTGCATTTGAATGTTTCGTTCGGCCTTAAATATTCAGGTATAGTAACATTTAATTTCTGCACGGTCTCCGGGTCGTTCACACTTATGGGGATCGTTCCTGTAATCCTTACAGGTCTGTCATTATCCGAACTTGAATTCGGCTGAATTACAGTTACGGTACAATAAATATTAGGCACCATATTACTTTTTATCGGGATCTCCACTTTAGAT
>JAKLPX010000317.1 GCA_022013635.1 Candidatus Delongbacteria bacterium | reverse complement strand
GGCGCGCAGTCAAGAATTACATAGTCAACACCCTCAAGGTGAGCTAAATTTTTCTTCAATTTATACTCTTTTCCAAATTTTTTAGTCAATTTTACTTCCGTATCTACTAAATATTTACCGCCTGAAGTAATTATATGGAGCTTTTCTCTAACTTTTACAATTGAAGCTCTTCTTTTTAGAAGCAAATCGCAAAGAGTCTTTTCCGGATTCACATTAAACACTATGCCAATTGTGTTCTGCGGGTCGCTGTCAATAAGAAGTACACTCCTGCCAAGCAAAGCAAGTCCGTGCGCTAAATTTATGGAGGTAGTCGTTTTTCCGGTGCCACCCTTTGATGACAAAATTGCTATTTTACGCATAAACCAACCTATATAATTATATGTTAGAACCAGCAGCTTTAATATAAAACTTTTCACTCTTTTTTGTCAAGCAAATTATTTTTCTCTTTGCGCTTATTTTTTTCTCCTTTTTTTTACTTCTTCGCTTCAAAATGTATAGATATGTAATATAACGAAAACTATTTCAAATAAAAAGCAAAAAAATCTTAATCACTATATTCTGTTTTGCATTTCGGACAAATTATCTTTATTATTCTTTTCCTTATATCATACTGTTCTTCCACGATACCGTATCCGCATTTCTCGCACTTTCTGTAAATCGGTTTATTCCACGATGCAAAAGTGCATTTCGGGAAATTTGAGCAACCGAAAAACTTTTTTCCTTTTTTTGTGGATTTATCTCTGATAAATCCACAGCAGTTCGGTTCTGGACATTTAATATTTATATGCTCCGTATGGATATAATTGCATTTCGGATAATTATTACAGGCAATAAACTTGCCAAATTTACCGATCTTTTCAACCATTTTTCCGGTTTTACATTTTGGACAGCTTCCGCGATCGGATAATTTTTCTTCGATTCTTACGGTTTCTTCGGACACATTCAGCGAATTAGTGTATTTACAGGATGGAAAATTACTGCATGCAATAAATTTCCCGTTTTTTCCCCATTTAAAAATCAATGCGCCTTTTTTGCATTTCGGACACATCTCGCCGACAGGCTGTTCTGTAGTCTTTTTTATTTCTACGGTTTTTTTGATAACAGAATCCAGAGTTTTTTCAAACGGTTTATAAAATTTATTCAATATTTCAAGCATTTCAACTTCGCCATATTCGATTTTATCCAAATTAGCTTCCATTTTTTTTGTAAATTTTATATTAAAAATCTCACCGAAATTTTCTACAAGAATCCCATTAACTAAATTACCCAGCTCAGTGGAAATTAATTTTTTTTCTTTTTTCTCGACATATTTTTGGTAAATTAACCTGTCTATAATTGTTGCGTAGGTAGAAGGTCGTCCTATCTCCTGTTCTTCGAGTTCTTTTGTTAATGATGCTTCGTTGAATCTTGCTGGCGGTTTTGTAAAATGTTCTTCTGATTCGACTTCATTTAAATTTACGATCATTCCGACATCAATTTTTTTCGGAATTCTGGTATCTTTTTCTTCATCTTCATTTTCGATGCCAACTTCACTGTCCATAAAAACCTGCTCATAACCTTTAAAAATATTCTTTCTGCCGGTAATTCTGAATTTGTAATTTTCGCTTGAAATATCAATTACTGTTTGTTCGTAAACTGCTTCTTTCATCTGTGTTGCCACAAATCTAGCCCAAATCAATTGATATAGTTTGAATTGCTCTTTATTCATATGGGATTGAAGTTTTTTTGGTTCAAGATTCACATCAGTGGGTCTTATAGCCTCATGAGCATCTTGTATATTTTTCTTTGACTTGAATTTTCTGGCGTTAATAACTACAAAATCCACTCCGAATTTTTTGCTTATATAATCTCTGACTTCATCAATGGCTTCGTTGGATACTCTGGTGGAATCAGTTCTCATATAAGTTATTAAACCTATTACACCCTTATTTCCCAATTCAATACCTTCGTATAATTGCTGAGCGATCTGCATTGTCTTTTTTGAAGAAAATCCAAGTTTGTTTACGCCGGATTGAAGTAAAGTTGAAGTTATAAAAGGAGGCATAGGTGATTTTTTTAACTTTGTTTTATTTATATTAGAAACTGAATATTTAGATTTTTTTATATCTTCCTTGACTTTTTGAGCATCTTCCTCGGTTTTTAATTTAAAGTCTTCCTCATTTATTTTTACAAGATCTGCGCTGAATTGTTCTTTGGAAGTGGAAAATTCAGCTTTGATTGTCCAGTACTCTTCAGGAATGAAATTATCAGCTTCTTTATCCCGTTCGCAAATGATCCTCAAAGCTACAGACTGGACCCTTCCGGCGCTTAATCCGTTGGATATTGCTTTCCATAAAAACGGACTGACCTTGTATCCGACAAGTCTATCCATAATTCTTCTGGCCTGCTGGGCATCAACTAAATTTTGATCAATAGCGCCTTCGTTTTTCAAACCGGTCTCAATGCCTTTTTTTGTAATTTCGTTGAATGTTACCCGCGTAATTCTGTTCGAAGCATCTTTCAGCCGGTTTGCGATATGCCATCCGATTGCTTCCCCTTCCCTATCCGGGTCGGTAGCAATTAATATCTTATCGCTTTCTTTCGCCAGTGTTTCGATTCTTTTTATGATTTTGCTGGCCTGACCGGCATTATCAATAATTTTGTATGAAGGTTTGAAATTGTTTTCAATATCAACGCCTAATTCCTTTGCCGGCAAATCTATAATATGTCCGTTGCTGGCAATGACAACATATGAATTACCGAGGTATTTGCTGACTGCCTTTACCTTCCCCGGAGATTCAAGAATAACTAAATTTTTACTCATTTTTCTGTGTCCTGATTCGTTATTTTATTTCTATACACCGTGACAATTTTTATATTTTTTCCCGCTTCCGCAGGGACACGGATCATTTCTTTTAACTTTATCCTGAAAATTTTTAATCGTTTTTTGTTTATTGGATTCATTTGAAGCTTGAAGATTTAAAATCCTGGATTGCTCTCTTTTCTTATTTTCTTCCTCTTGATCAATTTCAATATTAATTTTTGCTTTGAAAATGAACTCCAAAGTCTCTCTGTTTATCTTAAAAAGCATTTCCTTGAAAGATTCGAATGATCTTCGCTTGTATTCTATAAGCGGATCTTTTTGAGCATGAGCCATCAATGATATTCCGCTTCTCAAATCATCGTCCTCTCTAAGATGTTCCTGCCAATTGATATCAATTATCTTTACAATCGCGATTTTTGACAGAATATCCATCATTTTTTCGCTGATTATCAATCTTTTATTAGTCAATTTTTCTAATGCCAGATCAAGAAAATCATTGTATAAATCCTCAATTGAGTTAAGCTTCTGATAATCGGGAGTGTATTTGATTAGCATCGTTTTCATTAAATTATTGTTCAGATAATCCCAATCCCAATTTTCGCTTGATTTAGAATTCATGCATGCGGTGTAAATAATATCTCTTAAATAATCCTCCAGAATATCTTGAACTTCCTTGAACATTGCTTCCGAGGGTTCGATGCCGTATTCTCTGGCAAAAGGCACACTTTTACCTTCGCATATAGCGCCTTTGATTAAAGCGGCGCGTCGTCGTCTGTATATCACATCTCTTATTTTGTTCATTACATCGTCATACTGTATAATATGCTTTCTCATGGCAAAATTGTGCATCTCCACCCTCTTTTGAGCTCTTTCGATTGATTTTGTAATCCATGGATGTGCGATTGGTTCGCCCTCGTCCCTTCCAAATTTATCCATTATTCCGGAAATTCTTTCCGAACCGAAAAGTCTCATCAGATTATCTTCCAGGGACACATAAAATCTTGACGAGCCGGGATCGCCCTGTCTTCCCGACCTTCCTCTCAATTGCCTGTCAATTCGTCTTGAATCGTGTCTTTCACAACCGATAATCGCTAAACCGCCCCTTTCTCTAACTCCTTTACCGAGTTTGATATCAGTACCTCTTCCGGCCATGTTTGTCGCTATAGTAATAGTTCCTGATTCTCCGGCATCCTTGATTATCTGCGCCTCTCTTGCATGATTTTTGGCATTAAGTAAATTATGTGGCATTCGCCTCATCTCAAGCAATCTGTGCATGATCTCGCTGACTTCAACATCGGGAGTTCCAAGTAGAACGGGTCTGCCTTCATTTCTAAGCTTTGCAACATCATTTATTATTGCATTATATTTTTCTTTTTTTGTCATGTAAATGTAATCTTGTTGGTCATCTCTGACAACAGGTAAATTTGTTGGCATCTCGGAAACAGTTAAATTGTAGATTTCGAAAAATTCATTTTCTTCTGTGACAGCCGTACCGGTCATACCGCTTAATTTTCTATGCATTCTGAAATAATTCTGGTAAGTGATTGAGGCAACGGTCTGAGTGTCCTCCCCGACCCTTACTCCTTCTTTTGCTTCAATAGCCTGATGCATGCCGTTACTGAACCTGCTGTCATATTTAAGCCTTCCTGTTGACTGATCAACTATGATTACTTTGCCGTCCTGAACAACATACTCGACATCTCTTTCAAAGAGCGAATAAGCTCTTAAAAGCTGATTCATCGTATGAATTTTATCGCTTTTCTCGGTATAATTTGTGTGCAGATTTTCTATTAATTCCTCTTTTTCGGCATCGCTTATGTTCATTTTTTCTAAATTTTGGATTTCAATTGTTAGATCGGGAATCACGAACATATTTTTATCGTCGTCATTTTTTGTAAGAAGTTCATGCCCTTTTTTGAATATATCAACAGTATTTGATCTTTCTTCCACAGTGTAAAATAGATCTTCCGTAACCTGATCGAATTTCTTATCTCTTAAATATTCGTTTTCTAATTTAATTACATTAGTTTTTACAGCCGGAATATTCAATAACTTTTGCAATTTTTTATTCTTAGGAGTAGCTTTAAGGGCTTTTAACAATAACAAAAGTGAATCTCTGCCTTCGGGATTGCTTTCTATACTTTTTTCAGCTTCTGAAAGCCATTTGTTTATCATACCGGACTGCTCTTTAACCAACTCAAACACTCTGGGTCTGAGGGCATCAAACCTTTGGTTATCCGCTCTGGGAACTGCTCCTGATATAATTAACGGTACCCTTGCCTCGTCAATTAATATTGAATCAACTTCGTCAATAAGGCAATAATTGAATCCTCTTTGTACCATGTCATTAACATCAATAACCATATTGTCCCGAAGATAATCAAAACCGAATTCGTGATTTACTCCGTATAATATATCCTTTTTGTATTCTTCTTTCCTTTGGCTGTGGTCTTTTAATTCGGAAGTTATAACTCCGACCGACATTCCAAGAAATTCCAGGATGTATCCCATCCAATCCCTGTCTCTTTTGGCGAGGTAATCGTTAACAGTTACAATGTGGACTCCTTTTCCGGAGAGAGCGTTTAAATAAGCTGGAAATAACGCAACAAGTGTTTTTCCTTCGCCTGTAGCCATTTCGGCAATTTTTCCTTCTGCTAAAACTATTGCTCCCATCAATTGAACATCATAAGGGATCATGTTCCATTCCTGGATTCTACCGTCAATCATCCATGATTTTCCGACCATTCTTCGGCATGCGTCTTTTATCAAACCAAAGGCTTCGGGTAAGATTTCTTTCTCACTTTCTCCTGTATTTAATCTGTTTTTGAACTCGAGAGTTTTATTTTTAATTTCTTGGTCTGAAATATTTTCGTAAGTTTTGTACCATTCGTTAATTTTATCTACCAAAGGTTGAAGTCTCTTAATCTCTCGATCGAGCTTTGTTCCGAAAAGTTTATTTAGTATTATTGACAGCATTTTAATCCGTAATTTTTAATTATCTTCCAACCATTAATCTTTCGCCTAAAAATTCATTTAAGCCTGCTTTTACAATTTTTTTATAAACAGCCTTAATATCGTATTCTTTCCTTTTGAGTTCATATTCGTTTGCTTCAGTATCCCAAACAACATAACATGCTTTGGGATTACCATCCCTCGGCTGACCGATTGAACCGACATTTACTATTAACCTTTGATCTACCGACCTGAACATTTCCGGTCTGTGGGAATGTCCTATAAAGCATGCAATCTCTGTAAAATAGTTAAAATGTTTTTCCGCGCTGTGTTGAGTTAATATATAATTCCAATCTTCTGGAATAAGAGGCGTAGAATGCACAAACAGCAAATCGTTATCGCTTATTTTCAAAGGGAGATTTAATAAATACTCATAATTTTCGTCTTTAATCATCCTTCTTGTCCACTCCGTTGACTCTCTGGCATAAGAATTAAACAACATCATATCTGTTTGATTTATCACTGCACTGTCATGATTTCCTATAACAACTTTATCCGTTACAGATTTTATAACATCAATACATTCGTTGGGACTCGGACCATAACCGACTATGTCCCCTAAGCAATAGATTTTGTCCACTTTATCATTTTCAATCTCACTAATAACAGCTTCGAGGGCTTCTAAATTCGAGTGTATGTCCGAAATAATTGCAATTTTCATAAATACCCTAATTTTATTTCTTAATTCTTCAACTGTTTATCATTACCTCTAATTTCGTCTTTTAGTTTATTTAAAAGCCCATTAATAAAAATATTGCTTTTTTCCGTGCTGTATTTTTTTCCGAGTTCGATAGCTTCATTGATAGTAACTTTTGGAGGTATTTCGGTAAAATATTTCAATTCTATGATTCCCATCCTTAGAATAATTTTATCAACTATGGAAATTCGTCCGAAGTCCCAATTTTCCAAATTATTTATTATTCCCGCATCTATAGATTCTAAATTGCCGAAATATAATTTTATGTAATGATGAAAAAATTTGAAGTTTTCGACATTATCGGAAGAAGATTCGTCCTCAATTTTCTTTTCTTCCTTAATATTGAATTTATGAGATATTTCAATCGCTTTATTAAGAAAACCATCGTTTACATTCTCAATATCCATTTCTTCAAATGTCATAGAGGTTTTTTCTTTTATATACGGTATCTGAAATTCAATGATGTCGCGGTAATCCAGTTTCGTGATTTTTACATTATCAAACACTTCCTTTATAGAGTCTCTTACATTTTCAAGTTTATCTTCGCTTTTGATATCGTTTATTGAATCTAAAAAAGTTCTTATCTCTTTATCCGAAATTATTGATTCATGATCGAAAAACTCTTTACTATAGAAAAACATTAAAAGATTTTCCCGCGTATTTCTCCTGTTTGACAATAATGTATTGCTCATATATTTAAACTTTTTGTTTTACTTAAAATCTGTTCTCTTGCCATTTTATCGCATTCT
>JAKLPX010000316.1 GCA_022013635.1 Candidatus Delongbacteria bacterium | reverse complement strand
CCGAAAGGCACAGCGATAATACAAGACAAAGAATTTAAAAAATAACGGGGGTAAGTTTTGCTCAGATCAATGACGGGATACGGAAAAGGTTCAAACTCATCGGACTCTTACGAAATACAAGTTGAAATCAAAAGTGTAAACCACCGATTTTTGGATATAAATTTCAGGATGCCTTCTTTTTTAAATGAACTCGAAATGAAATTACGAGAGAGATTAAAGAAAATTATCTGCAGGGGCAGCCTGACAGTTATCGTCAATGCCGCTTCAATACCCGGGAAAGAAAATATTAAGAGAATAGATTTTGAAACCGCAAAGACTTATAAAGAGATGTTGGAGAAATTAAGAGAAGAACTAAAAATCAGCGGTGATATTAATTTAGAGATGATCCTTAAATTTCAGGATATTTTCAATCAGACAGATCAAAGAAACTCGGGAGATACTACCGAAAAAGTTTCGGAATGTTTCGAAAGGGCTCTTTCGGACATGATTAGCTATAGGGAAAAAGAAGGCGAAAACATACTCAATGAAATGATCTTCCACATCGAAAATCTGGAAAATATCGTTAATCAAACGAAAGAATTAGCAGTTAATTCGGCTTTAATTCAGTACGAAAAGCTTTTGGACAGATTAAAAACTATTACCAATATTGAATCTCTAAACAAAGAAAGACTTGAACAGGAACTTGTTCTGATCAGCGATAAAGTGGATATATCGGAAGAAATTTCAAGATTATTATCGCATACCTGTTTGTTTAAAAATACTTTGATTGAAGACAGAGCCGTAGGAAAAATCCTGAATAATTTAAGTCAGGAAATGCACAGGGAAGCAAGCACTATATCCGCAAAAACCAACCTTACTGATATTTCTCATTTATCGGTAAAAATGAAAGAAACGATTGAAATTATTAGAGAACAGGTACAAAATGTCGAGTAAGGGACGGTTAATTGTTTTTTCATCTCCTTCCGGAGCCGGTAAAACGACTCTGATAACGCGGTTACGCAAAGATTATCCGGAACTTGAATTTTCTATTTCTGCAACAACACGCACTCCAAGAGGTATCGAGAAAGACGGAGTAGAATATTTCTTTCTTTCAGAGACTGAGTTTGAAGAGAAAACTAAAAAGGATGAATTTGCAGAATTTAAAACAGTTTATGGAAATTTATACGGTACTCTGAGAAGTTTTATCAACAAATCTTTAAAAGAAGGGAAAAATATTATTTTTGATGTTGATGTTCAGGGCGGTTTGGCAATTAAAGAAAAATATCCGAATGATGTCGTCATGATTTTTATTTATCCGCCGTCGCTGGAAGATTTAAAAGAGAGGCTTGAATTAAGAGGTACTGATTCAAAAGAAACTATAGAAAAACGCTTAAAATTTGCAAAAATAGAAATGGAAAAAATGAAAGAATATTCGTATAATATAGAGAATTATTCGGTTGAGGAAGCATATATCGAATTAAAACGGATTCTTTCGGCTGAGGGAATAATTAAATTTAAATAGAAGGGCAGAAAAATGGTAAAAAAATACGAAATGATTAATGACAAAGATGATAGAAAGATCAGTCAGGAACAATTCGAGGACATGACGGACAACATTTACGAAACCATCATGATTATCGGTCACAGGATGAGGCAGATTGAAAGAAGGAATGCCAGAGAATTTGAAAAAATCAGGAGTGCAATCATTGACGACAGAACCGAGAAAGAGTACAACAAGGAGTATGTTTCCGAAATAATTGATCAGGATCTCCCTGTTTTCCCGAAGGCTATAAGAGTTTCACTCAACGAAATGCTTAACAACGAATTGGAATGGGAATATGAGGATATAACAAAACTTGAAGACTAAAAATGTTCTTATAGGAATTACCGGCGGAATAGCAGTGTATAAGACATGCTATCTTATAAGGTTTTTTCGAAAAAGCGGTTTTGAAGTCAAAGTCGTTATCACAAAAAACGGGCTTGAATTTATTACCGAGACAACTTTAAGGACTTTATCCGAAAACTCCGTTTATTTGGATACATTCGCAAATTCAAATGAATGGTCAACAGAGCATATATCCTTAACGGATTGGGCAGATATTTTCATAGTTGCGCCTGCCACTGCCAACATTATCGGAAAATTTGCTAACGGAATAGCCGACGATACTTTGTCAACAGCTCTTCTTGCATTCAACAAGATGGTTGTAATGGCTCCCGCTATGAATGATAAAATGTATAACAATCCTGCCGTTAAGAGAAACATTGAAACTCTGAAAAAACAGGGAGTATTTTTCATCGAACCTAAAATCGGCGATCTTGCTTGCGGATATAAGGCTATAGGCAGAATGGCGGAACCCGATGAAATATTCAGAGAATCGCTTTGTCTTTTTTACAGAACCGAGGAACTTAAGAGTAAAAAAATTTTAATATCAGCCGGAAAAACCGTGGAATATGTAGATCCGGTAAGATATATTTCCAATTTTTCCAGCGGAAAAACAGGATTCAAAATCGCGGAGGCTTTTTCTTTTAAATGCGCCGATACAGTCTTGATTACCGGCCCGACAGAAGAAAAATGCAATTCATGTATAAGAAGAATTGATGTTGTGTCTGCGAATGAGATGTACCGTAAGATTATTAAAGAATCCAAAGACGCCGACTGCATCATAATGTCTGCTGCAGT
>JAKLPX010000315.1 GCA_022013635.1 Candidatus Delongbacteria bacterium | reverse complement strand
TAAGAGAGATAATGAACATCCCTCCAAACTACAAGGTTCTTTTCCTTCAGGGAGGAGCTTCATTGCAGTTTGCGATGATTCCGTTAAATCTGCTCAGAAAATCCGGAAAAGCGGATTATGTTAACACGGGGGAATGGTCGTCAAAAGCGATCAAAGAAGCTCAAAGATTCGGCGACATAAAAGTTGTCGCGTCGTCCGAAGAGCAGGTTTTCAATCATCTTCCGAAAATAGATGAAAGCGAATTGAGACCTGACGCGGATTATGTTCATATAACTTCCAACAATACCATCTTCGGTACTTCATGGAAAAAGTATCCGAACTTAAACGGAGTTCCGCTAGTTGTTGATATGTCTTCCGATATTTTATCAAAAGTTATTGATGTGAATGAATACGCTCTTATCTATGCCGGAGCTCAGAAAAATATAGGACCGGCAGGAGTGACAGTAGTCATTATTAGAGATGATCTGATTGAGTTTTCAAGACCTGAAACTCCGACTATGTTAAAATATAAAACTCATGTGGACGCAGGTTCTATGTTCAATACTCCTCCGACTTATGCAATTTACATCGCAAAACTGGTTTTTGACTATCTGTTGAGCATAGGCGGTGTTCCTGCGATGGAAAAGATCAATAATAAAAAAGCCGCTTTGATCTATGATGCCGTGGATAATTCTAATCTTTTCAGATGCCATGTTCAGAAAATTGAAGATCGTTCGATCATGAATATTCCGTTCAGAACACCAACGGATGAACTTGATAAGAAATTCTTGAAAGAAGCTGCCGACGAAGGTCTTGTAACATTGAGCGGGCACAGAAAAACAGGCGGTATGAGAGCGAGTATCTATAATGCTATGCCTTTGGAAGGTGTTGAAAAATTAGTCGCTTTCATCAAAAATTTCGATATTGAAAATTCATAAACAAGGAGAACTTTATGTCAAAAATAATTTTAATCGCAACAGATAAGCCATTTGCAAAAGAAGCGGTGGATATGATAAAAGCGATCGTGGATAAGACTCCCGGTTATGAACTTAAACTTCTTGAAAAATATACCGAGCAATCCCAATTGATCGAAGCCGCTAAAGAAGCAGATGCAATGATCGTCAGAAGTGATAAAGCAACAAAGGAAGTTACTGATGCCGGTGACAGATTAAGAGTTATTGTGAGAGCCGGTGCCGGTTATGACAATATTGACCTTGAAGCCGCTAAAGCAAAAGGTATTGTTGCAATGAATACTCCGGGGCAGAACTCAAACGCGGTTGCTGAACTTGCTATCGGAATGATGATATATATGGCAAGAGGTAAGTTCAACGGCAAATCAGGTTCTGAGCTTAAAGGAAAAACGCTCGGCATTCATGCTTACGGAAATGTCGGCAGATATGTCGCAACTATAGCAAAAGGTTTTGGAATGGATATATATGCTTTCGACCCGTTCATCAGGGATGAAGATATCTCGAAAGACGGCGTTAAGGTCGTACACTCTGTCGAAGAACTTTACTCTAAATGCCAATATGTCTCTGTTCATATTCCTGCAAATGAAAAGACTAAAAAATCAATTCATAAAGGACTTTTGGAATCAATGCCGAAAAATGCGGTTCTTGTAAACACAGCAAGGAAAGAAGTTATTTGCGAGGAAGGTCTTAAAATGATATTCGAACAAAGACCTGATTTTAAATATCTTTCCGATATTGCTCCAGACTGCGCTGAAGAGCTGAACGAAAAATATGCTGACAGAGTTTATTTTACTCCTAAAAAGATGGGAGCTCAAACTGAGGAAGCGAACATCAATGCAGGTATAGCTGCCGTTGAGCAGATCATCGCTTATTTTGAGAAAGGCGATACGAAATTCCAGGTCAACAAATAGTTCCATTTATAAACTTAAAAAGGCGGTCATTTGACTGCCTTTTTTTTGGTTGAAAATATTCATATTTTTTCTTATCATCCTAAAAAACAAATGATCGGACTAAAATGACTGACAACACTATAAAAATACTTCCCGATTCTCTTATAAATAAGATCGCAGCCGGAGAGGTTGTAGAAAGACCTGTTTCAGTTGTAAAAGAACTTGTTGAAAATTCTCTTGACGCAGGATCGAAGAATATTTATATCGGGATCAATGAAGGCGGTAAAACATATATCGAAATTTCCGACGACGGTAATGGAATGGATGAGACGAATCTTCTGATGGCATTTGAAAGACATGCCACTTCAAAAATTTCTGAATTTGATGATCTTCAAAAAATTGATACTATGGGTTTCAGGGGAGAAGCGCTTCCAAGCATAGCTTCGGTTTCTATAGTTGAAGCGGTTTCAAAGCCTAAAGATGCAGACGAAGGAAATCTTGTCGTAATAAAGGGCGGGACAATTTCGGAGGTTAAACCGTTCCCTTCAAAACATTCAACACAGATCAAGGTCAAATCGCTGTTCTTTAATGTTCCCGCCAGAAGAAAATTTCTAAAAGAAGCCGATAAAGAATATAAATATATTTATTCATACTTTAAAAGAGTAGCGCTTTCGAGACATGATATTGGTTTTAAATTCGTCCATAATGAAAAAACTATATTTGACCTTAAGCCGCAGGAATTGAATGATAGAATCCGTTCTTTATTTACTGAAATTGACAAGGATGAATTGCTGAAAGTGGACAACTCGATCGGCAACTATTCTGTAACCGGCTATATCGGCAAAGCTGAACTGGCAAGAAAATTCAAGGACAATCAATATTTATATATAAATGGTAGGATCGTTGAGAGTAAAATGATAAGTTTCAACATAGTGAACTCATATCAGAATCTCATTGAAAAAGGTTATTATCCTTTCTACATTCTTTTCATTGAAATGCCGTTTAATGAAATTGCTGTAAATGTTCATCCTTCAAAACTGACGGTGAAATTTTCTGAAGAGCAGAAGATCAAAAGGTTAATAACTGAAGGTGTAGAAAAATCTTTAAAAAATTCTCAATCGCTGCTCAATTTGAGTTCAAATGATAACAGCAGTAATTTATACGGCAATACTGAATCATCTAAATCCGAAGTTAATGAACAGAAAGTAGATTATACATCAAATACCTTAAATAAAACCGAGGAAAGATTTTTCAGACCGGATGTAAAGGATATCGGCAGCAGAGTATTAAAGTTCAATCACGAACTGATAGTTTCCGAAAATATATGGCAGTTACATGATCAATACATTTTCATTCAGGTTGAGTCTGGAGCACTGATTATAGACCAGCATGTCGCCCACGAAAGGATCTTATTTGAAAAAGCTCTTAAAAATTTCGGAAAAGATCCGATGCCTTCACAGGTTTTGCTCTTCCCTGTAAAAGTTGAACTTTCATTCGAAGACAAGTTAATAGTAAATGAGATCAAAGAATACTTAAACTCTATAGGCTTTATTTTAAGCGAATTCGGTCAGAACACCTATATCATAGAAGAAACTCCGATGGGAATAATTGTCGGTGACGAAAAAAAAGAATTATTATCGCTGATTGATAATTACAAACTTTTCAGGAAAAATAAAATGGATTCTATGGAGTCTGTTGCGGCGTCCTATTCATGCAAAAGAGCGATCAAAGCAGGACAGAAATTATCAAAAGATGAAATGCTTGAGCTGATAAACGAATTGTTCCAATGCGAATTTCCGCATGTCTGCCCTCACGGAAGACCGGTCATAATTGATATGTCTTTAAAAGAGCTTAACAAAAGATTCAAAAGAGAATAAAATGTCATATTCTCCAATATCTGAACTTAAAATACCCATAATAGTCGGCCCTACCGCCATCGGCAAATCATCAGTTGCCATGGAAATTGCCGAAAAATTCGGATATGAAATAATTTCGGCAGACTCAAGACAGATGGTCAGAGAGATGTCTATCGGGACAGCGAAACCATCACCCGAGGATATGAAAAAGATCATTCATCATTTCATAGATATAATTGACCCGACTGACGACATCTATAATTCTTATATTTACGGAAATGAAGTTCGGGAAGAGCTTTCAAACATATATTCTCAAGGCAAAAAAGCTCTGATCTGCGGCGGGAGCGGACTTTACATACAATCGGCTGTCCACGGATTTTTTGAGGATATCGGCATTGACGACAATGAGAAGCTAGAATACAGGAAAGAACTTGAACGATCAGAAATTTCAGACTGTTACGAGATACTTAAAAATATTGACCCTGAATACGCACAAAAAACACCTTCGGCAAATAAGCAAAGAATTCACCGCGCACTCGAAGTATATCATTTTACCGGAAGAAAAATATCTGAACTCCATTCAGAACATAAGGCGGAACAGTTCTTTCAACCCGTTTACATCGGTCTCAATGCCGAACGGGAAAAACTTTTCGAGAATATCAACACACGCGTCATCAAGATGATCAATTCGGGTTTGATAGAAGAAGTCGAAGGTCTTGTCCAAAAATTCGGTTCTGAACTCAAGCGCTTCAAGAAAACCATCGGATACAAGGAAGTCATCGAATTCCTGAAAGGCGATATCACGAAAGACATCATGATCGAACTCATCAAGACCAACACCCGCCACTTCGCCAAACGCCAGATCACCTGGTTCAAAAGGATCGAAGGGATCAATTGGTTTGAGCTTTGAAGAAAGGGGTGAAAACAGTTTTGTGATAAACAATCTTATTTCCGGCAATCATTCTACTATTTACGGCGGTGGTGTTTATTGCGCAAATGCCTGCACAGTTTTCATAAATAATACAGTTGCTGATAATATCTGCGACGGTAAAGGTGGCGGAATAAATATATATAGTGCTTTCGATAATTCATGCGCCCCAAAACTCTATAATAATATAATATGGAATAATACTGCTCCTGAAGGTAGCCAAATAGCTATCAGAGGAATTGGATCTAGTCCTGATTTTTATAATTGCGATATGAAGGGGGGGAGATACGATTTCCATTTTTTCTACAACGCGACTTATGCAAATAATATCGGTGATTATATCAATAATATCAATACGGATCCTGTATTTTTTGCGGAAAATGATTACAGAATTTATTCGGTATCGAAGAAAATTCACTTCCTCTTACAAGGGACAGCTTGTTCAGACTCTCGTGAACGGTAAGATGGATAAGGGAATACACAAAGCTGAGTTTAATGCAAAAGATCTGACTTCGGGACTATATATTTACAACCTCAAAGCAGACTGGAAGTCGCTTCAGAGCAGAAAAATGATGTTGTTGAAGTGATCGCTAAGATTTATAAATAGAATATAAACTCGGTTCATAAATATATCTTTTCTCAAGATATTCTTTAAGTTTCAGGTCTTTTGTCCATATCTTCGAATTTGATCTTATAGCTGTAGCAATGATTACGGCATCAATAAAACCGATACCTTTATTTATAAGATTATTTTTGTAAGAATATTCCCCGGCTACTATAAAGAGATCGGCTTCTATAAAGTTCCTAAGATTTTTCACATAGCTCTTGATGATCCTGACTTCCTTATCAGACTTAGCTCCCTGCAGAAGTTCTCCGGCAACAACCTCAGGCATCAGCATATAGTCATTTTCAATCAGCCTTAAAAAGATTTCTTTTTCTTCAAGTTTATTCCTGAAGAAATCGATCCATATTGAAGTATCGGCAATTATCATTTACGATTTATTTCTCTGATCTCTTCAGCGCTGTATTTGAACTCAAGAGGACTTTCGGCAACCTGTCTGTTAAGTTCTTTCAATTTCTGCATTCTAAGCCATTCCGTTAATGCGGTTTTAAGAGACTCCGTAATATTTTTAGCTTTGGTCTTTGCCATTACTTCTTTGATTAAATCATCTTGTATTATTGCTGTTACTTTCATAGAACCAATATACGATACATCATCGTATAAGTCAAGTCTTTTGTTTTTTCACAGCTCTTTTTCACCTGTTTTTTTTACATTTGACAATATAACCGTTTCCGGTCAGCCATGCATTGGTTTTTGTGTATTTTTCCATCCTCTTTCTTGCTTTTAAAAGTATGAAATTTAACACGGTATCAACCGGGTATGGAAAAATTGAGAAATCGAAATAATTATGCGATAATTTTTTTAAACCTTGTGAATTCATAAATTTATCAAATTGTTTGGGACTGTGAACTCTTGGTTTAAAGGGAAAGCTGTTTAATTTCTCCATTCTCAATATCTTTGTTTTTATGAAGTTCATTGTCGCAAATATGCCTGGAATGGACTTAAAAATATTAATGAACGGCATTGACCATCTTCTTATTGCATAAGCATTCGTAACATTCACAATCAATATTCCGTTAGGTTTGAGAACTCCGGATACTTGTTTGATCCACAATTCGTCATTTTTTAAATATTCAACCACACCTGAGCATATCACAACAT
>JAKLPX010000314.1 GCA_022013635.1 Candidatus Delongbacteria bacterium | reverse complement strand
TAAAACTGTAAGTGTATTTTTTGTTTATTAAATTTTTGATTATTCGTTCGGGTATTAAATTTCGCATTCTACTCTCCATTTATTGTGCTTAATAGGAATCAGATTATTTTTGAAATTCAAGACCGGCTGTCAATTCTTTGACTGATTGAATAAATTCATCGAAATTGTCAGGATAACTGTTTGAACCGTAAGACTTTACCTTCAAATTGCCGACTTCAATATTGACACTCCAATTAGATCCGTCGGAACTGCTTTTGTCTAAGTATTCGTTTTCCCACAACCATATTTTCAGCAAGACTGTTTTTTTCCAAAATTTCTGCCAATCGTAATCGGAAGGATCTCTGACTATTTTATTTGACGGCCTTGTAGAATTATAAAGCAGTTTACTGTCTCTCAGTATCAATGAAAACGACCTGCCGTAAAAAGAGTTTAACGATATTCTAAATGTTGAGGGTAATTCCGGACTCATTTTGTATTCTCTCAAGAATATCTAAGTTGTAATGTCCTGTAGCTTCAGCTGAATATACGAGTTATTATTCCATGTATTCTCTTCAATAAAATATGCAATTTTTAACAAGCTTCTCATCTCGCTGACAAGGTCGAATTTATCTGCTATATTAAATCCGATCGCATCAAATACGATATTACCTTGCCTGATTTTCATTTTCAGATGATTATCTTTGGTTTTATACCTTTTGTTACCGGTACCGGATTTATTGCCGACTATCCTGATTTCTCCGATTATTTCAACATTTTCGGTAGCAAAAATCGGTTGTTCGTTAGCAGTTCCGTAAGGCTCAAACATTTTTAATTTTTCCATCAGATCGGAATTAATGTCTTCAAAATCAATCTTTAGATCAATTTTCAAAACCTGTTCAAAATCCTTATTTGGAATAGTAGTTGATATTATTTCATTGAATTTATTCTTGAAAGCAGGAATATTTTTGCTGTCAATTTCAAAACCTGCGGCATAATCATGTCCTCCGAAATTCTCCTGTTCAAGCAAATTAAGTTTATAACATTCCGTTAAAACATCATAAATATTCACTCCGGGGATACTTCTGCACGAACCTTTGCCGATTCCGTTATTAACTGAAATTACGACGCTTGGGCGGTAATATTTTTCAACTAATCTTGAGGCAACGATTCCGATTACTCCTACATGCCAATTTTCATTTGCTACAATAATCGCCTTATCTTTAGAAGGATCGAAATGGTCTTTATCTTCGACTATTTTTATTGCTTCGATAAGAGTATCGGTATCGAATTCTCTTCTCCTTCTGTTTTCGAATTCAAGTTCCTCAACGATTTGATCGGCTTCGATCGGATCATTGCTTAAAAGCAACTTTACGGCTCTGTTGGCATCACCCATCCTGCCTACTGCGTTTAGTCTTGGAGCTAATCCGAAAAGAATATTGCTTACTTTAATCTTTTTCTGGAAAAAATTCAATTTCTTCAGTAAAGCGGATATTCCGATATTTTTACAATTTTCAAGATACTTCAACCCGTCGGAAACTATTTTTCTGTTTTCTCCGATCAAAGGAACGATATCGGCGGCTGTTCCGATCGTTGCAATATCCAAGAATTCAGATATTATTTTCATCGGCATTTCGTTTTTTGTCAGAATGCCCTGAATCAGTTTAAAGGCTACTCCGACACCGGCCAGATGCTTGAACGGGTATGTACAGTCGGTTCTTTTCGGATCAATTATTGCGTAAGCCGCCGGTAATTCTTTATCAGGTTCATGATGATCGGTAATGATTATATCAACACCTAATGATTTTGCGAACTCTACTTCGTTTACCGAAGTGATACCGCAATCAACGGTAATAATAAGAGTTATTCCGTTTTCGTAAGCTTCTTTTATGCCGCTTTTACTTAATCCGTAACCGTCCGATTCCCTGTTTGGGATAACATAATCTACTTTAAGACCCAGCCATTTTATAAAGAAAAGATACAACATTCCGGTTGAGGTAATGCCGTCAACATCATAATCACCCCAAATTTCAATTTTCTCGCGACTGACTAAAGCTTCTATTATCCTTTCTACAGCCTTATCCATATCCTTAAGAAGAAACGGCTCATGATATTTAGCCCTCTCAGGATACAAGAATAACTCTATTTCTTCTTTAGTAGTCAGATTTCTGACTACCAACAACCTGACTATCGCTTCAGGCAATTCAGTTTGTATCTTTAGCTCTTCAATTATGCGAGAATCTAACTCATTCGGATATTCCCATTTTTTTTCCACTTCTTGCCCAGTTTTATATTTAAATTTAATAACAACATAAATTGATCTTAACCTTTTACCTGCTTAACTTTAAATTCCGACAGCGTTGTCTCAAAAATTTTATAATCAAAATCTTTGTCAACGACAAGCTTTACTGTATTATACTCCGTTTTTGTCTTTCCGGTAGTTTCAGTTTTTTTTAAAAACATCTGAAGCTCGTTGTTCTCATCGTCAACCCAAATCCATTCAAAATATTTGACTGCTTTTTTTTCTAAAGCATCGCGCGCGGCTTGTATCTCCGAATCTTTGTCTTCCTTCGGCAAATCGCTTTTTTCGATTTCGTCAATATAGGCATTAGTTTGGTCTTCATCCGCAGGATCAAGGATAAGATAAGCGTATACATGAGCTTTTCTTTTTATGTTATCGCTGGTTGAAATTCTTACTTTTTTCGCTAACTTGGCTTTATAAAATACATAATTCGGTACTTTGGATGTGTAATTGTCATAAATTTGTTCTGACTCGATATCCGTTCCATCCCACGCAAACATGAGTCCGTAATCCAGAGTATAATGTCTGTCTTTGTATTTAAGTTTGCCGTGTTTTTCTATAAGATCGTTCTCTTCTCCCGGTTCTTCAATCATAAGATACGAATTTTCCGGAACATTCACCCAAATCTTTTGAGTAGATTTATATGTTTTTAACATATCTGAATTATCTTCGGCATTTCTTATAAGTTCGGCATCTCCTTCGTATCTTATCTTTTCGATTTCTATGTATAGAGTGTTGAACGGAACCTTACAGTTCAGTACGAAAACATAAAACATCAATATTAGGAACGCTACTTTTTTCATACAGCCTTTTTCAAAATTATAACTATAAGCCGGCCTATAAGCCGAATTCTGTTTGAAATGGTCATTTATCTATCGCAACCTACCCTTCTTCCGGTACTTTCATACTCGAGCGAGCAGCCCGAAACGGAAAATTTATTTGGTCTTGCGCCGGATGGGGTTTACCTAGCCAAATCTCCTTGCGGAAACTTGCGGTGCGCTCTTACCGCACCATTTCACCCTTACTCCTCAATAAACTCAGAGCGGTTTACTTTCTGTTGCACTTTCCGTAGCATCGCTGCTCCCTGTCGTTAACAGGCATCCTGCTCTTTGGCGTTCGGACTTTCCTCATTCCGATTTTCATCGAAACGCGACCATTCAACCGACTTATTTCAATTAGCGTCTTTTATTTCATAGAACAAAATTCTGCTGCAAGCATCACACTGAACAATACTCTCGGCTCTTTTTAATTCTGAAAGTTTTTGAGACGGCAATATAGTGAAACATCCGCCGCAATAACCCTCGTTAGCAGGCACTACAGCAACCTGCCCTTTGGAGCCGTATATTCTACGGTATAAATTATATAAATGTTTATCAGTTTTCGCAACTAATAAATTTCTTTTTTCTTTGAGACTTTTTTCTTCTTCATAAGTTTCTGTGAGCTTTTTGTTAAGCCGTGTTTGCTTTTCCGTCAGTATCGCCGTTTTATCTTCTGTAATTTTGACAAAATT
>JAKLPX010000313.1 GCA_022013635.1 Candidatus Delongbacteria bacterium | reverse complement strand
TTATTTATTTCAACTATGTAGTAGAGTTAAAATCCTCGATTTTGCATTCTTTGAATTTTTTGCTGTTTTCTCATAGCCTGAATTCTTTCTCTTCTGTTTACCCAAGTCGGTTTGTCATATCTTTCTCTAATTCTAAGCTCGGCTAATACTCCGCTCTTTTCAAAAGTTTTTGTAAACCTTTTTAAAGCTTTCTCGAAATGTTCTCCGTCTCTGATCTTAATGTGTATCACTGCGTTTCACCTCCCTTAGGTCGCATACTTAATGTTCGGGTCGAAATATAACATATAATTTATTTCAATGCAAATAGAATTTATATTTATTTTAATATCGTCATTTTTCTTATTTGTTTAACGCCTGTTTTCGATTCCAACCCGAAATAATAAGTTCCGGAAGATAATTTTTCCGAAGCCGTCCAATCATAGGAATATTTTCCTGAGTTCAGTAGTTTGTTGTTTAAAATCGTGTCAACTGTTTCACCGGTCGAGTTATAAACTTTCAAAGACATTGTCTGATTATTTTTCAGATTGAAACTTATTCTTGTCGCAGGATTAAAAGGGTTAGGGTAATTCTGCATTAATTCAAAATCAGATATCGCCGTATCTCCGTTGTATTCAATTCCTGTTGAGGTTGTAAATATAAGTTCTTTTAGACATGAAATATTCTGATCGTCAGTTACCCTGAAATTTACATTCCATGTTTTATTGATCTCTGTTGTAGTCCCACCGAAAACACCATCCGAACTTAATTCAATTCCATAAGGATAATCAGTGGTAGCAAATCCTGTTTTCAAACCGGAAGGATCCGTAACATTCGAAATGGATGTTATCACTGCGTCTATAACTTTTCCGTTTGATATTCCTGAGGCCCAGGAAATTCCGGTTGTCAGGTTGTCGCCGTAATAGAATTCGATATTCGAGTTTGCATAAATTTTACATGCAAAATCAAGGTTTACATACCGTTGACCCCACATAGAAGTTATCCACCTGACCGTCAGACATTCGCTATCCATCGAATAATAAATACCGTCTCCGTCTTCCGGATAAGCCATAAGATCGGCTCCATAGACAGTTATGGTTTTAAACGCCAAAATATCGCCTTCGGATCTTACATATTCAAACTGATTACCGAATAAGATTGACCCGTCGGTAATTACGGTAACTTTGTCGTAAAGCCCGCCAAAGAAAGGGAATTGAAAATCAAGGTCTATAATCGAAAATCCGTCGTCATCATTAGTCACAATCAACTGATTTTCCGTATTTGTAGGGAATTCGTTCGGATTTTCAGTTTCATTATAATCAAAGATTATGTCCCATCTATACGGTTCTATTCCGTTTTGTGCCGTTAAAGTGTGAGAATAGGGGATGCCGGCCTCAGCTGTCGGTAAAACAACATCTATAATTTGCGGCGCATTAAAATCAATAACGGCTTTAACACCTAAATAAACGGTAGAATTTTTAACGATTGAGACATTGGTTTGAGGACTGATATATTCGTTTCCCGATCCGTCAATTACCGAAAATGAGGTTACGCTTCCTCTGCCGGCAGCGCCGTCTTCCTTATGCTCTACACATAAAAAGAATTTCGATTTTTTCCCTGTTTCCACATAAGATAATAACGGGCTTATGTCCAGTCCGAGTTCTAAAATATTTGAATCTCCCGCCATTCCGATATCCGCTCCGCCCTGATGATTGAAGTGTGGATATGAAATAGTGTATTCAGGCGCAACAGCCGCTGTGTCGGAGGATACGCCGGCGTAAATCTTTAATTCTTTTCTATCGCTGAAATTAATTGTTGTTTTTAAATAAAGATTAGGCGAAAAATCATCTCTGATCCTGATCGTATGTACAGTATTTGTCCAAATGCCGCCGTCTTCCAAACTCAGCGCCAAAGTCCGGTAAGCCACCCATGCTTTTCCGCCGTTCGCCCATCCCGTTCCCCATGAGTTAGCCATCAGAAGACCGCGGATTTCCCAATCTCTCATATCAACAATATCGTCGCCGGTAATATCAATGTCATTTGTATATTTTCCGTCAGTATTAAAATCCCATCTGACAGAGTCGTTATAGCCGATAAATGTCATCGCATGGTTTACATTTTGATCCCAATTTAAAACCATCAATTGTCCCTGATTTTCTGTTTCAACCGGCAGGCTTCCCATACTGAATGTATAGCTGACTCCGGCGGCAAAATTTACTATACCGCCACTAGGCGAGCCATTACAATAATCATTAAAATATTGTTTCAATGTCTCCAAACCTTCAGGAGTATTTACGGGAATGGAAATAACTTCAATAATCCTTTTATCCATACCTGTTTTGTATTTATCGAATCCGTTCATCCATATTTTAAACATGGTATCCGGATCGGTTGAAGGCCACATTCCTCCGTAAGTCGGCACATTCGGAATGCCGCCTGCATTTATTATATCCCATCCGCCAAAATAAGTTGAACCGATACCCCCGTCTCCCTCGTTTAGAAAATTATAAGTATAATGGGTCGGGAATTGGTTCGGTTCTTCGTCTGCACTTGTGCCGTTGATCGAGTTCATTTCATAAGTAAAATTGTAACCTACGCCGCTTGCCTGAGCGCAGCTTCCGCCCTGCTGGCTGAAAATCGGTCTGAAGAAAGATTGAGTGGAATTATCAAGAGTGTAAGGCAATTCCTTGCTTTTATTCTTGTAGGAATCCGGTAAAGTCAACTTCGGGAGTGCGTTTATTCTTTCCATTTCTCCGGTATCAGGCATTTTCCATCCGCCTGCCCACCACGGTTCGCCGTTCCGGTCAGGATTCATGTTTATAAGTTCGCCGTAAGCTAGAAACATTATCGTCAGCGATAATATTATATTTAGTTTTTTCATGATGTACCTCATTATTTTGAATTGACCGCAGTGATGTAATAAAAATACTTGTATGATCCTGAAATATCGGTATCTTCAAACGATGTTGTTGCGGAAGTTCCGATCGGCGAATAAGTTCCGTAAGGTGTATCGCAGCGATAGATATTATATGAAACTGCTCCCGATACTGAATCCCAATTCAAAGTTGCGACATCAGCTGTGATCACAATAGTCATATTTTCAGGCTGAATAAGGCCGGAAGTAAATGATAATACTTTGAAAGAAGATAAATTATTGTCATCAGTCACTCGGAATGCAATATCCCATGTTGATGCTTCAGTAGCAGTACCGCAGAAAGTGCCGTCAGTACTAAGTGTCAATCCGTAAGGATAAGCAGAAGTAATGAACGAAGTCTTGAGTCCTGAGGGATCATTTGTATTTGAAAGCTCTGAAATAAGTCCGGTAGTTATATCTGCATTTGATATGCCTGAAGCCCAAGTGATACCGGTAGTAAGACCTTGACCGTAGAAGAACTCGATATTACCGTTTTTATATAATTTCGCTGCAAAATCAAGATTAACTTCCGGTAAACCCCACATTGAAGTTATCCATCGAATTTCGATGTAATCGGCGGTTTGATAATAATAAATACCGTCTCCATCTTCCGGATAACTCATCAAGTCGGCTGCATAAGGACTGATAGCCTGAGTTGCCAAAATTGCATTTTCACTTCTAACACCTTCAAAAGTATCATTAAAAAGAATCGAACCGTCAGTTGAAACTGTTATATGATCGTAAAGCTGCCCATAGAAAGGGAAATCAAAATCAAGGTCAATTATTCCCATGCCGTCGTCTTCATCAGAAGTCGTTAATCGTGTAACTGCCTGTGTCGGAAAAGTATTCGTGTTTACCCATTCAGCGTATTCAATAAGAACATCCCAGTTGTAAGGAGGTGTACCGTTTGCTGCAGATAATGTTTGTGAATAGAAAACTCCTGCTTCTGCATTCGGTAAAGAAACAGTTGTAATAGAAGGAGCATTAAAACTCGTGGATTTTGTCAGAGACATATAAGTAGTTGAGTTATCTAAAACAGCTACATTCGATTGAGAGCTGATTACTTCATTTAAATTGACATCTATCACAGAAAACGAAACTATTGTACCTGAGCCGGTATGATCTGGGTCGTTCTCGTCAATGCAGATGAAATACTTGGCGTTCTCACCGCTGTTCACATAAACTAGTAGAGGAGTTATATCCAAACCGAACTCCAAAGTAGAAATATCGCCTCTCATTCCATAAGCTCCGCCCTGATAAGCAAATAGCGGAAAAGATAAAGTATGTTCAGGTTCCGTCGCTCCGAGATCGTTAGCTACTCCGGCATAAATCTTTAGTTTGTTTCGCTTGTTATATGTAACAGTTGCTTTCAGTTTTAGTGTTGGCGTAAAAGTTTCTCTAGTCTTAATCGTATGTACGATATTATTCCAGATACCGCCCTCGCTGATATCCTGAGCCAGAGTTCTGTACATGACCCACGCTTTTCCTGAATTTCCCCAAGTAGTACCCCATGAATTAACCATTCGGACTCCACCGATCTCCCAGTCTTTCATATCAACGACAAGATCATTATTTATATCTTCATCATTTGTGTAACGGCCGTCATTATTGTAATCATATCTGATAGAATCGTTATAACCCACAAATGTCATCGCATGGTCCAACACAGGGCCCCATTCGGTCATAACTCTCTCACTTTGATGTTCCGTTCCAGATGGCAGATAAGCCAATGTACTATTCGTTATATCAGCTGCAAAATTTACAACTCCGCCCACAATTGATCCGTCGGCATGATCATCGAACCATTGCTTTAATGTGTTCAGTCCTTCGGGAGTGCCGACATCCATAGCAAGTATTTCTGTAACTCTGTTATCCATACCGCCGTCGTATTTGTCAAAACCGTCAAGCCAGAGTCGGTATCTATAAGTTGAGCTTGCAGGCCATAATAACCCGCCGTATTCTGTAACATTCGGGCATCCGTTCGCCTTGATAATATCCCAGCCGTCCCAATACCATGATCCGTTGCCGATACCATCATTTAAAAAATTCCATGTATGATGAGTCGGGTATTGATTGTCTGTAACATCTGCAGCTGTTCCTCTGATGAAATTCATTTCATAAGTGAAGTTGTATCCGATACCGCTAGCCTGAGCGCAACTACCGCCGTTTTGACTAAACACAGGTCTGAAATACGGCTCAAGAGAATTATCTATTGCATAAGGAAGTTTTTCTTTCGAGTCCTTATAAGATTCAGGAAGAATAAACTTTGGAATTTCGTTCATTCTTTCCATCTGTTCAGGTGTAGGTTCTGAAACACCGCCTGCCCACCACGGCTCTCCATCAGGATTAGGATTCAAGTTAACCAGTTCACAGAATGACAGTGAAATCAGACTTAAAATTATTGCTACAGAGAGTTTCTTCATCGCTCAACCTCGTTTTTTCATTGTCTGAATATAATTAATAAAAAGGAAATTGTAAAGATAACAAATTATTTTAAATACAGCATTCTGTCATGAAATATAATTCGAAATTTATCAAATAAAACAGATAAAAATCATAATATTTTACTTGCAAAAATCATATAATTTTCATTATTATAACGAAATAATAAATGAGAGGGATGTTATATCATGAATGAACTCAATGGGTTAAATGCGGGAGCTAATCTCTTTATAGGAAAAGATGTAAAATTCGGGAAAAATTGTTTGATTGGGTGTAATGTGGTAATACACGATGGAACTGTAATCGGAGACGATGTAAGGATTGACGACAATACCGTGATCGGAAAAGGTCTTATGAAATCACCTAATTCTGCAATGACGAAAGATATTGACCTTCCGCCTGCCAAGATAGGAAATGGCGTCTTAATAGGCTCGGGAGTAGTAATTTACGCAGGAGCAGAAATCGGAGATAAAGTTCTGATCGCAGACCAAGCCGCAGTTCAGTTCGGAGTTTCGATAGGGGAGATGACTATCATCGGCAGAGGAGTGCTTGTCGAGTCTAAATGCTCTATAGGAAAAAAATGCAAAATAGAATCAAATGCGTATATAACCGCCTTATCGGTAATTGATGATTATTGTTTTATAGCTCCATGTGTAGCTACAAGCAATGACAATTTTGTCGGAAGATCAAAAGAGAGATTCAAATATTTTAAAGGAGTTACAATAAAAAGAGGCGGAAGGATAGGGGTGAATGCAACAATACTGCCTGGTATTATCATTGGAGAGGATGCAATGGTGGCAGCTGGAGCTTTAGTCACAAAAGATGTACCTGCCGGGAAGATATACGCAGGTGTGCCGGCAAAAGAATTTGGTGATGTACCTGAAGATCAACTATTGAAAAATGATTTATAGAGGAAATCATGTTGAAAGACATCATAAAAGCTTCGTTTAAAGAAGGATACGATTTACTTGAAAAGTTTATTTCAGATGAAAGTAATTTTGAAGTAATAGAACAAATAGTAAATAAAATAGCAGAATCGTTTAAATCAGACGGGAAAGTTATCATCTGCGGTAACGGCGGTTCTATGGCGGACGCAATGCATTTTGCAGAAGAACTGACAGGAAGGTTCAGAGAAGACAGAAAACCTCTACCTGCAATCTCGTTGTCAGATCCTACGAATATTACTTGCGTAGCAAATGATTTCGGATTCAATGAAGTATTTTCAAGAGGGGTTGAGGCTTTCGGTAAGGCAGGCGATATTTTTATCGGTCTTACGACAAGCGGAAACTCGCCGAATATTATAAAGGCTTTAGAAAAAGCTGAGGAATTAAAATTATCAACAATACTCCTTTTAGGAAAAGACGGCGGTAAACTTAAAGGGAAAGCCGATTATGAAATAATTATTAATGGTAAAACCAGCGATAGAATTCAGGAAATCCACATGTTTATTTTGCATACAATCGTTGAAGGCATAGAAAGAATTTTATTTCTGTAACTATCTGTTTTTCTTTGATTTTTTACGCGGAGGCATTTCCATTGACTCGTTATTCGATAACTCGACATTCAACGGGCGTCCTTTGAATTCCGCCAATTCGAAGGCTTTCAAAGTCTCTTTTTCATAAGAACTTTCTATTTCAAAAAAAGAAAAATTTTTCATAAGATCAACTTTACCGATCTCTATATTTCTGTTTCTTATGTGACTTGCAATTAATTTTATCATATTAGGTTTATCCATGCTGTCTCTTGAGCCGATATTGATAAAAAATCTTGAAAAATTCTCGCTTCTGGTAGGTCTCGACTGATTTCTATCTCTTTCTGACTTTCGCGGCGCGAGACTGAGATTCAAATCCGGCGCGTCCTTATAATATTCCAAAAAGCGGTTAAATTCCACAGATATGAAATGCTGAATCAATCCGTCTCTGGTTAAATCTGATAATTTATCATATATATAAGGCAAAAATCTTTCAATCTGAGTTTTATTGACATCAATATTTACAACTCTGTCAACGAGATTAAAAATCTGTTTTTCGCAGATGCTTATTCCGTCGGGAACTTTTTTCTGCTCAAACCGTATTTTTGAACGATTTTCGATTATTCTAAGTTGATTTTTCTCTTTTGTGTGAACGATAGAGATCGAAATTCCGCTTTTTCCGGCTCTTCCGGTTCTCCCGCTTCTGTGCAAATAAATATCAAGGTCATCCGGAAGATTATAGTTAATGATATGTGTCAGATCGCTCACATCAAGCCCTCTCGCTGCGACATCGGTTGCCACGAGTAATTGAAGATGCTGTGTTCTGAAACGGTTCATAACCTGATCTCTCTGATATTGAGATAAGTTGCCGTGCAAAGCATCAGCATTGTAACCGTCGCCGATTAATTTATCTGCTATATTTTGAGTTTCTTCCCTGGTTCTGCAGAAAACTATGCCGTATATATCGGGATTGACATCGGCAAGTCTTTTAAGAGCAGAATATCTGTCTTTAGCATTAACCAAATAATAATGATGCAAAACATTTTCAGCGCCGATATTTTTTTGTCCTGCTGTAATTTCATCAGGATCGTTCATATATTTTTCGGAGATTTTAGCAATTTCCTTAGGCATTGTAGCAGAAAATAGAAGTGTTTGTCTGTCTGATTTAATGGCGGAAAGAATTTCATCGAGATCTTCCTTAAATCCCATGTTCAGCATCTCGTCGGCTTCGTCAAGAACGAGCCATGAGATTTTTTCGATCATAAGCTTTTTCTTATAGATCATATCAAGAACTCTTCCTGGTGTGCCGACTACAATATGCACTCCTCTATCCAAGGCGCGGATCTGATTTTCAATGCTTGCGCCGCCGTAAATTGCAGTAATTTTGATTTTTGGCAAATATTTCGAGAATTGATTAAAATCTTTAGTTATCTGCATGCATAATTCTCTTGTCGGACAGAGAATCAGCGCCTGAGTTTTTTGAATTTTCGGATCAATCTGCTGAATGATCGGCAATCCGAAAGCGGCTGTTTTACCGGTTCCTGTTTGAGCTAGTCCTATCAAGTCTTTTCTTGAAGTAAGAAGGTGCGAAATTGTTTTTTCTTGAATAGGTGTCGGTTTAACAAATCCCATTTCAGAGATTGCTTCCATGATTTCTGTACTCAGTCCCGCTTCTTTAAATTCTTTCATTTTGTCCTTTTCTTTATTTGTTTCTGCTCTGTCTTTTTCTTTCGTTTATATCAAGAAATCTTTTTCTCAAACGAATATTTAAAGGCGTAATTTCCATCAATTCATCGTCTTCTATGTACTCAAGAGCCTGTTCAAGGGTCATTTTCCTCGGAGGCGTCAATTTGATCGCATCATCTGCTCCAGAGGCTCTGACATTAGACATTTTTTTATTTTTAATAACATTTACAACCAAATCGTCTTCTCTGGCGTGTTCTCCGACAATCATCCCCGAATAAACTTCAATTCCCGGCTCAATGAACATTTCGCCCCTATCCTGCAAATTCCACAGCGAATAAGTAACCGAAGTTCCTCTTTCCATTGCGATCAGGACACCTCTGGTTCGTTTA
>JAKLPX010000312.1 GCA_022013635.1 Candidatus Delongbacteria bacterium | reverse complement strand
AGTTGACTTAAAAGCAATGTTTGATTTAATATTCCCTACCGACAAGCATGAAAATTATGTAATTTCTATTAATCACACTTCAAGTAAAGAATTTAATGTACTCGCGTCTAATCGAATAGTTGATTTACATTTCAATGGAGATTCTGTTTGTATCTTTCTATATGCATATAATGCACAAGGGGAAAAAATTAACAATATTACAGACTGGGGTTTGGAGCAGTTCGTAAAACATTACAATGATAAAACGATCACGAAAGAGGATATTTTCAATTACACCTACGCAGCTCTACATGATCCTTCATACAGGCAGAAATATGAGCTTAATTTGAAGCGGGAATTTCCGCGTCTGCCTTTCTATGAAAATTTCAGGAAGTGGGCAGACTGGGGAAAGGCTCTGATGGATCTGCATACAAATTATGAATCTGTTCAGCCTTACGACTTGAAAGTGAATTCATTCGAGATCAAGGCTGAAGCTAAAAGACAAAAAGAGCTTATTACAATGGTCAGCGAAGAAACTTCAGATTATGGAAGGCAGACGAGAGTGAAAACCAAGCTCAGAGCCGATAAAGAAAAAGGCATAATCGAGATTGATGAATTAACATATCTTTCAGGCGTTCCCAAATCTGCATGGGATTACAAGCTCGGGAACAGGTCAGCTCTTGAATGGATCCTTGACCAGTACAAAGAAAAGAAACCGAGCGATCCTACCATTGCCGAGAAATTCAATAATTACCGCTTTGCGGATTATAAAGACCATGTAATTGATCTGCTCAAGAGGGTTTGTACTGTAAGTGTAGAGACTATGAAGATTGTGGAGGAGATGGGGGTTGGAAGTATAGAAAAAAGTAAAAAACAAAACGATATGCTTCTTCAGGTAGTGATGAAGGAAAAGTTAGATAGATAAAAAAAGTAGGAGGCTGGAATGGTAAAAAGAGTTTTTATGATTCTGTTTTTACTAACAGGGTTAGTATTTTGTGATACTATTAAAGTGTCCAGTACAAGAATAAAAGTAGACGAAGCCATTATAAAATCCCCTCAATACCTAGCAGCGGGAGATAAAAACGGTTTAATAGATTCAGGCGAGAAAATAAGCTTGGAAATTGCTTTACAAGCAACATTAGGTGATTTCATAAGTACTTCCGCCAAAATAAGCTCAAATGATCAATATATTAAGATTATTACAAGTAAAGTTGATTACAATGATATCCAGCAGGGGCGATCCGTTTGGGGTAATAATCCTCTTGTTTTTGAAATAAAACCAGATTGTCCTCACAAACATGTTGTTGAATTTGATGTGAAAATTTACGATTCAAATAAACGAGATCCGAATAATAGATATATAGAATTCATCGAAAAATTAAAAGTTACTGTAAATAAAGTTGGTCCTATAGAATACAGCGGTGCGATCATAGATGACGATGATATTGGTCAGAGCCAAGGGAATGATAATAAAATAATTGAGAAATCAGACGGGAATATTGAAATTCCATTAAGACTGATAAATAAGGGTGATGCAGATGTTAAAGATGCAAGAGTTAAACTATCAACCGAAAGTAGAGATATAAAAATATTAGAAAGTGAAAAACCTTACAATTTAATCAAAGGCGCATCTGAAGCTTGGACGCCAGCCGATTATCTTTTTAAAGTCGAAGATAATTCCAAAGTTAATAAAATATACTATCTTCCACTCAAACTTGAAATAACTGGTTACTTTGAAGGTTACAAATATGATTGGTTACATGAATTTGGTATTGGGGATAAAAAATTACAGCAGGAGGCACTAAAAGAGTTAAACGAAAAAGCAAAAGATGACATGATCTTAGTCCAGGGCGGTCATTCAGGGGATTTTTACATCATCTTTGTCCAGGGCGGTCCTTCAGGGGATTTTTACATCGGGAAAACAGAAGTAACACAAGCCCAATGGAAAGCTGTCATGGGCAATAATCCAAGTTGTTTCAAAGGCGATAATAATCCTGTAGAAAAAGTTTCATGGTTTGATGCGATCGAATTTTGTAATAAATTGAGTGATAAGGAAGGATTGCAGAAATGCTATGCCGGAAGCGGTAACAGTATTACATGCAATTTCAAAGCTAAAGGCTACCGTTTACCTACAGAAGCTGAATGGAAATACGCTGCAAAGGGCGGAAATCAGAGCAGGGGGTACACCTACATCGGCAGTTATAATGTTGGAGATGTTGCTTGGTATAATGGAAATTCCCGATCAAAGACACAACCCGTAGCAACAAAAAACGATAACGAGCTGGGAATCCATGACATGAGCGGGAATGTGTGGGAGTGGTGCTGGAACTGGTACGTGGAGGGTTCACTCCGTGCCATTCGTGGCGGGTCGTGGTACAATGGCGCCGGCGACTGCGGAGTCGCAAGCCGCCACGAGCTCAATCCCCCCGCCGACAGGGACAACTACGTCGGCTTTCGTGTTGCACGGACTAAATAGCGCAGCTTACACTTTGTTCTTTTACCCTTTTCTTTGTTGTTCGCGGTGACTTTCGTGTTGTGAGTCTTCAGAAGAAAAGAAAAATTTAAAAAAAGAGGGAAAGATATGAAAAAAACGGTATTTTTATTTACCTTTATACTTTGCCTGTCGGCACT
>JAKLPX010000311.1 GCA_022013635.1 Candidatus Delongbacteria bacterium | reverse complement strand
TTATTCTTTTCAATAAAATGCTTTCCCTTTTCTCTGCCCATCACGAAAACCGCGGTTGCGAAGGCATCGCTCATATATGCTTTATCGGATATTATGGTAATGCCGACACAATCGGATATTCCGTATCCAGTTTCAGGATTTATAATGTGGCAGTATCTTCTGCCGTCCTCTATGATGAATTTTTCGTAATCGCCGGAAGTAGCGACGGCCGCATCGGAAATATACAAGGTGTCTATAAGCTCATTTTCCGATCTGGGATGTTTTATTCCGATTGTTTTACCGGTTGACGACTTGACGATCAGGTCGCCCCCTGCTTCAACGATGAAATCTTTAAATCCTTTTTGTTTAATAAATGCCGCTACGGAATCAATTGCGTAACCTTTTGCTATTCCACCGAGCCCTATTTTACAACGGGAATCTTTAACTGTTACCGAATCTCCGTCGAAAATATAGTTTTCAAGATTCGATACTGCCAGAAGTTCCGCTAATTCCTGTTTATCTGGAACTTTCGGCGAAGAGAGAGAATAGAATCCCCACAGTTCAACAATCGGCAAAACAGCCACATCGAAGGCTCTGCCGGTATATTTATAAATATTTCTGGAAATCTGAATTATTTCCTTTAACGATTCGGGTATTCCGATTTTTTGATCCTGAAAATGGCTATTCATCTTTGCGAGAGAGGAATTTTCATCGTACGGATTCATTTCCGAATTAAAATACTCAAATATTTTTTCGGATTTGTTGAAAACATCGTAAACCCTTGAGCTGTCGGATAAACAAACATTATAGATAGTGATTTTCACATTCGTTGAAAATTCAACGAATGTAGTTGAAAACTTTATTTTTTCATTTTTACTGCACGATACTAAAACGGCAAAAAGTATCGCATTTATTAATACAAGCCTGATTCTCATGGCGTAAAAGTAGCGTTTAAAAATCAAAAATGCAAGTGAAAATTCATAATAATTATTAAATATGAAATAGGACAAATAAAACTACTTAACTTTTTATTTAATGAATTCTTACCTTGCTATGACAGAAAAATATCTTTATTTTTCTGTTGTATAATTCTAACGGAAATTAACCTGATTCTAACGAGGTGATTGAAATGGGTAAAAGGCTTTCTGTAATTGAGTTGCAAAAATATAAATCTAAAGGCAAAAGAATCTCCGCCTTGACGGCTTATGATTATTATTCCGCAAAAATTATTGATTCAACCTGCATGGATATGATTCTCGTAGGCGATTCTTTGGGTATGGTATTTCAGGGAAAATCAACTACTATTCCCGTTACGCTTGACCAGATTATTTATCATACTAAAATCGTGGTTGAGTCAACGCAAAATCCGGTAATTGTAGCCGATATGCCTTTCGGAAGTTTTCAAATCTCAACAGAAAAAGCGGTCGAAAATGCTTTCAGGATATTAAAGGAAACCGGATGTAACGCTGTTAAACTTGAAGGAGGTAAAATCATCGTACCTGTCGTAGAGCAGTTAGCAGCCTCCGGCGTACCGGTATTCGGACATCTCGGACTTACCCCGCAGTCAATAAATAAATTCGGAAGTTACAAACTGAGAGCAAAACATGCGGATGAAGCCGTTATCTTAAAAAAGGATGCCCTATTGCTTCAAAAAGCCGGCGTTTGCGGTTTGATACTTGAAAAAATCCCTGCAGAACTTGCTAAGGAAGTCACTGAATCTCTCGAAATTCCGACAATAGGCATCGGAGCAGGACCTTACTGCGACGGACAAATATTGGTAATTACCGATATGCTGGGATTCGATTTGGATGTAAATTTCAGATTTGTCAGAAAATATGCCGATCTGAACGGCATTATCAAAAATGCGGTAGAAAATTATATAAAAGATGTCGAAAACGGCTCTTTCCCATCAAAAGAAGAATCATATTAGAGAATATTATATGCCTAAAATTTTAAAAACCATATCAGATGTCAGAGATTTTACCAGTCTCTACAGTTTGATTAACAGAAGAATCGGATTTGTTCCGACAATGGGCGCATTGCACGAAGGGCATCTCGAATTGGGCAAAAAGGCAAGAAACGAGTGCGACTGCCTGATATATTCGATTTTTGTCAATCCCATTCAATTCGGACCGAAGGAAGATTTGGACAAATATCCCAGAGATATTAAAGACGATTTGGAAAAATTAGACTCTATAGGAACGGACGCGGTATTTATTCCCGACAACAGTGCTATGTACCCGAATGGATTCAACTCTTTCGTTGATATCGGAGAAATCGGAAATATTTTATGCGGAAAATCAAGACCCGGACATTTTCGGGGCGTGGCTACGGTAGTAACGAAATTATTTAATATCGTTTGTTGTGATCAGGCGTATTTCGGTAAAAAGGATTACCAACAATACATAATTATAAAAAAAATGGTAAGAGATCTTAATATTCCGGTGGAGATAATAGGTGCGGATACTGTCAGGGAAAAGGACGGTCTTGCAATGAGCAGCAGAAACGCTTATCTCAGTAAAGAAGAAAGGATTTCAGCAACAGTTTTATATAAGGCATTAAATTACGCAAAAGATAATTTTTTAAATTTTGAATCAAAAGACGGGCTAATCTCAAAAACGATTGAATTTATCAAACGGGAAAAATCCGCAAACATTGATTATGTAGAAATCAGAAATACGGCTGATCTTTCAGATGTCCAATCATTAAAAAAAGGCAAATTCGTTCTTCTGCTTGCCGTACGGTTCGGAAACGCAAGACTTATTGACAATATTGCCTTGAATTAAATGGAATTAAATTATATGAAAAAGTTAATCACATTGATATTAGCCGCGGGTAAAGGCAAAAGAATGAAATCGGATCTGCCTAAAGTTATTCATAAAATTAACGGAAGAGAACTTGTAAAATATGTTATAGATCAGGCAAAGGAAACAGGTTCAGATGAAATTTGGCTCATAACCGGGCATAAAAGCGAATTGGTTCGGGAAGCGACCCGAGAACTCGGAGTAAATTATGTGGAACAAAAAGAACAGCTCGGCACCGGTCACGCTGTTTTGCAGGCTGAAGAAAAACTGAAAGGCAAATCCGGCGATGTTCTGATACTTTGCGGCGATGTTCCTCTTCTTAAACCTTCGACATTAAAAAAATTCAGAGAACTTCATAACAGTTCAAATTCGGTAGCTACGGTAATGACTACTGAATTCGATGATCCTTTCGGATACGGAAGAATTATTAAAGACCTCTCAGGCAACATAATCAGAATTGTGGAACAAAAAGACGCCAATGAGGAAGAAAAAGCCATTAAAGAGATTAATTCCGGCGTATATATTATTGATAAGTCAGAATTATTTGACTCTCTGAAGCACATTTCATCCGATAATGCAAGCAGAGAATATTATTTAACCGATGTGATCGGCATATTGACCATGCAGAACAAAAAAGTGAAAACATACCTTATCAAAGATAACACCGAGATACTGGGGATCAACACTGTAGAACAATTAAAGCTGGCGGAAAGTATAATCAAGTCAAGAAATTAAACCGGAGGCACTATCATGAGAATCCAAATTATAAGCTTGTTGATTATATCTCTATACCTTTTCTCGCAATTCAGAGACTCGGAAGAACAAATTGATCCGAGACTGAAATTAATGACATCTCCACAAAACTCAATATTCGATATGTCGAAAGTTTCTGTTTCTCACTCTCTTTCGATGAGTTATTGTTCAAGCGGCGAAAATTCTGTAATGATTAATGAGTACATAGCCGGCATTAAATACAAGATTTCAGACCCTCTGACATTAAAATTAAATTTAGGAATGGCTTATACTCCATACTCTACTTTTTCTTTACCGTGCGAAAATGATGCGGATATTTATTTAAAATCCGCATCGCTCGATTATAAACCCAACGACGCTTTCAGAATGAGGATTGATTTCAGAAGTATCCGTCCTGGCGATTATTATTTTCAAAGCGATCCGTTCGGCAATTTCAATTATTTAAAAGAAGAAGAATAAAAATATATGCCGAGATTA
>JAKLPX010000310.1 GCA_022013635.1 Candidatus Delongbacteria bacterium | reverse complement strand
TGCCCTTGCGAATAAAACAATGTCCGGCGTATGGGAAATGCATTATTTTTATAGCAATATGCCCATCCGGAACAAATCAGAACGGCCGTTTTATGGTGTGATATGCATGATTGTTGATTCAACAGCAGGTTTTATTGTCTCTCACGCTGTCATCGGCAGTTTTGATCAGACGGAAAAACAATTGTCCGAAATTTTATCCGGGGTAATTGAAAATGGGAAAACTATACCCAGAGAAATCCGCTTTGTCCGGCCTGAAATAGCTATAGCTCTCGAAAAAACAGCCAGTGACTTGGGAATTGTATTAAAGAATAAAGAAGAATCTGCCGAATATCGTTGATGTTATTGACAGCATGAATTCGCGGATGTAATAGTTGGTACAAGGCTTTAGATAGCAATTGCAAGAAGATTATAGAATTTTATTTTTGCTTCATTTTGTCAATAAAGCCTTTCAGAGTCATCACCCATACATTTTCTTTGATTGGATATTCGTCTTTTACAGGTGCGATGATATAGGCTTCTTCTATTTTTAAATCTTCCAAAGAAATATAAAATCCTTTTGATACTGACGGTGCGCTTGAAGCTTTACATTCAACTGCTATCTTTTTTTGTCCTTTCTCCAGTATCAGATCAATCTCAGCGCCTTTTGAAGTTCTGTAGTAATATCCGTCCCAGTCATCAAGTTCTGATAGTATATTTTCAATAACAAGACCTTCCCATGATTCTCCGAAAACCGGATGGGACATCAACTCGTTAAAACTTCTGATTGAAAGAAGGGAACTTAATATTCCGTTATCTCTTATATAAAATTTAGGAGATTTTACGATCCTTTTACCAATGTTTGCATGATAGACGGGAAGTAATCTGATCATAAATGTTTTGGACGGGAAAGTATGTCAGCCTTGTTGTTAGTTCATTCTCGATATTTCTCTTAATATATTGTATCATTTTGGAAATATAACTTCCAATATGCTATATTGTCAAGAGTTTTCTTATTTATTTTAATGTCTCTAAGTTGTTTCTCATCCCCAACTCCTTCTTAATCTCGTCCGAAGTATAGCCTTTGCCTGAATTGGCAAGATCCTTTACCTTGCCTTCAAAAACTATCTTTCCGCCCGTAGGTCCGCCATCCGGTCCGAGATCTATCACATGATCGCAGTTTACGATAACATCAAGATTATGCTCAATTATGATTATCGTACTTCCTCCATCTCTTAATTCTTTAAGGACATTGAGAAGGTGTTGAATATCTAAAAAATGGAGTCCGGTAGTCGGTTCATCTAGAATATAAACCGTTCCCGCTCTTTTTGTTTTTGAAAGTTCCTTCGCCAGTTTTATCCTCTGCGCCTCTCCTCCCGATAATGTAGTCGAAGGCTGTCCGAGTTTGATATATCCCATACCGACAGACATGAGCGTTTGCATTTTATTCTTAAGGACAGGAATATTTTTAAAATATTCATAAGCTTCCTGAACATCCATATCAAGTATTTCATTTATATTTTTATCTTTAAATGTGGCTTCAAGAGTTTCGGAATTATATCTTTTACCTTTGCAGACATCGCATTCGACATACACATCGGCAAGAAAGTGCATTTCGATCTTTATTACTCCGCTTCCTTCGCACTTTTCGCATCTTCCGCCTTTGACATTAAAGCTGAATCTCGATTTTGTATAGCCTCTCATTCTTGCGAGCTTAGTTTTTGCCATAAGGTCTCTGATGTGATCGAATGCGCCTATATAAGTTACCGGATTCGATCTCGGCGTTCTTCCGATAGGGCTTTGATCGATCTTGATCAGTCTGATGTCTTTATCTTCGAACTTCATACCCAAATTATCTTCAAAGTATATGTCTTTGTATTCGAAGTCGGATTTGAGGTTACCCATATCCTTCAGGTCATCCCTGTTCGTCGCGAGCGTTTTCAGTGCATTGTAGAGGCTGTCCATTACCAGACTGCTTTTACCTGCTCCTGATACACCGGTCACAACGGTCATTTTATTTAATGGGAATTTGGTTGAAATATTTTTAAGATTATTCGTTTTACAGCCTGTAATTACGATGTTACCGGTACTTTCAGAATCATTCAGGTCAATATGTACATTTTCTCTTCTGAACACATAATCAGAAGTATGGGTTTGTGCTTTTTTGAGACCTTTGAATTCACCTGTGTAAACGATCTCTCCGCCGTAAATTCCCGCTTCCTTGCCGAAATCCACAATCGTATCGGCTGATTGAATGGTTTCCCTATCGTGCTCGACAACTATGACTGTATTTCCTTTGTTTTTCAATTTGACCAGATTATCAAGTAATCTTTGATTATCCTTCTGATGAAGCCCAATGCTTGGTTCGTCTAATACATAGATGACACCCGTTAAACCGCTTGCGATCTGACTTGCCAGCCTTATCCTTTGGGATTCGCCACCCGAAAGACTTCTTGCGTTCCTGTCTAATGTTAGATACTTAAGTCCGACATTGACAAGAAACCCGAGCCTTTCCCCCATTTCCTTGAGCAGTTCTTTTACAATGAAATTTTCTTTTTCAGTTAAATGCTTCGGAATATCTTTAACAAATTTGGCCAGCTTATCAATTTCCAGCTTTGTAATATCATTGATAGTAAGCCCGTTGACCCTAACAGATAAAGATTCTCTTCTGAGCCTTTTTCCTCCGCATGAACTGCATTCCGCATCGGTCATGAAGACTTCATAATACTGCCTTGCCATATTGGATGAAGTTTCCTTATATCGCCTCTCAATAGTATTGGCGAGACCTTCATAAGTTGAAGTGATTATTCCCTTAAAAGTCCTTGAAGTATAATTCATAGAAACTTGTTTCTTCGTTCCATACATTATTGCCTTTACTACAT
>JAKLPX010000309.1 GCA_022013635.1 Candidatus Delongbacteria bacterium | reverse complement strand
TATAATCAACATCCTTTTTTAATGTAGTCGCTCCGGATCTGACCACTTCTGAGCCTTCTATGACATTAAAACCCAGCTCATAAGTGCTTGATTTGCTTGAAAATTCAAATTTTAATGAAAACTCAGAAGAAGTGATCGAAGAAGGATCGGAGTAAATAAGTGGATCCGTAAATAGTGTATCCGCTGTACTTTCGCGATAAATAATACTATTCTCATCAGGATTGAATGGAGTCTGGTTAGGAAATATAAATTCACCTAACGCAGATTTTAGAAAACCGAGATCTACTTCATCGTTGACATCAGGTTTGCTCACCTCATACCAGAACAGATAAGGTTTCGATTGATTAGCACCGTTGTATTCTTCTGTTCTTAGACCTGTAGGAGAATTCTTCTGGATTGTCAGTTTAAACTCATCTCTGCTTATGTCAACACCGTCAAGCGAATAGACATTTTTCCACTCAAGTTTATCCCAAGGATCCGTCGATTTCTGACCATATTCGGCTAGAATCTGAAGTTTAGGTTTAGTCAAATCTGAAATATCTCCTATCGCAATAACATCACCTGATTGATTTTGTTTCTCATACTTAACCGCAAGAATTGCCCCGCTTGGGAGGTAGAAAGATTTTAATCTGATATAACCGAGTTCGTAATTTATGTCGTAAAGATCTTTGTCAACAAGTTTAACCTTATAGTTTTCTCTATATTTATTAAGTTCTCCGCCTATAGTTATTGAATCATTTCTGTTCAGATAATCAATATATATATCAGCATAAGCCTGAGTACCTATGTCTTGTCCGGTAACATAAAGCTCAAATGAATAATTTTTAATTTTATATTGTGCTCCAATTAAACTCTGATGCTCTAAAAGTCTCAGGTAATTTACTGAATCCGCCCAGTTTTCTTTAAAAGACTGTTCTACATAAAAATATTTATATCTCAAATAATCTTTCGCATTTTTTATTTTCTCCTGCTTTCTGACTCCGCCTTTGATCTCAATCTGATTTTTTTGACCTTTTTCAAACGATGCTATTGTAGTTGATTTAAATTTACCTACTTTCGTTTCTGTCTTTATCCCGAACAGCCCCTTATTTACTCCGCTGAAGCTTACATATCTTGTTCCGGGAAGGCTCAAACCGATATTACCGGCTTCCATTTTTTGTATTACCTCGTCACTTTCGCCGGTGTAAGTTATTTTCAGGGAATTCTCGAAATCGAAAGATTCGGTATTTTGCGCAATATCAACATCAACTTTAGTTCCGACCTTTCCTCTGATTGCAATGTTTTGAGTCTGGTCCAATGTAAAATCGAAACTTGAATTCTCGGCGTTCGGAAGGTCGGTATAGCTTTTCTGACCTATTATGCTTATTGAAAGGGATCCTTTGACCCTTAATCCGATATTGCTTCCGCCGAAAACTCTATGGAAAGTCTTGGACTTAATTTTAAAAGGTATATCCAGGACAATTTCGTCTCCTTCAAAAAGGCTTGAGTAAGCCACTCCCAAAGTCTTTTCGACCGAGTTCAGCCACATTTTTTTGTCTTCAAACAGAATTTTCTGTTCCATGTAATCGGATATTTTCATTATTCTCGAAGATTTTATATCCTTATCAAAAAGCCTTTGGTAAATTACAACATACTGAAAAGACGAATCAATTTCTGCGCTTGAGACCAGAATTTTGGAATCAACTTCATAAAGCACCGAATCTCTGCCGAATTTTGCGAGATAATTTATAACGGTTTCAGGAAAAATATCGGCCTGCCCGGAGAAATCGTCCAGAATTCTTATGGAAAAACTATCGGCAAAAGTCTCTCCGAAAAAAATAGTAAAAAGCGATATAAATATATATAAATTTAATTTTATATTTTTCAAGATATCTGTTTTTCCCTGATTATTTCCCTAACTTCAGCCTTAATTTCTTCGCTTATCGAACTCTTTAATATTAAAAGCAATACGCTTTTTATTTCTTCGGTCATTTTCACGGGTTTTGAAAAATTTATAAATATCTTTGATAAATTATTGTCCAGTAGATTTAAAGTTATAATCCGGTTAAAAAGTTCAACTATTTGACTATTCTCATTTTTCGATGCCAGATAGTAGTATTTCGTTTCTATCATTAAGATTTTTTTGCCGGCATCATTTTCGTTTTCGAAATCCAAAACAATTTTTTCTGTTTTTGCTTTGGGATCCATTTTATATGTTAATATTTCAAGATATTCGGAAAGAAACACTTCATCATTACCTATAATCCCGATATCTTTAATTAATTTCAAGAGATCGTTATCAAAATCGGAAATGAAATCGTCCCTGACTATCTGATTCGCCTTGTCGTTAAAAGAATTTACATTTCTTTCCAATAAACTCAATACAGCATCCATAAATTTGAACTCATAAAAAGAATCTGCAGAAAATATATCCGTAATATGATCATTAAAAACCGTATTGAGAAGTTCTTTAGCGTTATTGAAGTCCTTAAGCGCGATCTTGAGTTTAATGTAATCAAGCCAAAATTGCAAATGATTTTTATTTTTGGTAAGATTTTTGCCGTAAATCTTGTCTGCCT
>JAKLPX010000308.1 GCA_022013635.1 Candidatus Delongbacteria bacterium | reverse complement strand
GTTCCACCTCAAAGCCATCGCAGATGATCCTATTGTAAGTATAAGGAGAATTTAAGAAGATAATTAGGTTATGTCAAAGGGAAAAGGGTGCATTAAACCTTAGATTCAAATTCATTACACTGTGCCCAACTTGGTTTGATTGTCTGGCCGTGTTTAAGGCATGGTTTTTTAGCATTTTGATCAAATTGCAGAAAATCACCCATGTGTGGTTTTAAAGCTGTTCCTGCAGGGTCAAACCAATGCTTGCAGATCGCACATTTCTTACTGCTTTTTATATTTAGAATTCCCCATGACATTGAAACCTCAATTTAATTGCAGTTATCTCCTATCACTCCATGGCATTTCTTCCCCGGCAGCTTTTGCTTTGTCGTGCCACTGTGTTTCTAATTTACGGCAATCAGAGCTTGAACACTCCAGCCATGATACTCTGACCTGATCTCGATTATCTGAGGTTATATATTTTAATCCGGCAGTTCCGCCTTCTTTTCCTCTGTAATAGTCGCTGAATCTTTTTCTTAATCCGTCAATTGCTTTGCCGACTTTCATAAGCTGTCCGTGATAATAAACCTTATAACAACCGGGTCCGCGAGGTGCTTTCTCATTTAGATATGCATCCTTTAGAGATGCGCTTCCACCTATTGTCGAGCTTACTGCTGTCTGTACTACTTTCCCTACTATATCCCAAAATCCCATTAACTTTACCTTATCATTTATTATTCTTTCTCCCTCTTCGCCCCTGTTTCACCGTCACTCTATGTTTTGTTACTTCTTCTTCTCGTCATCCCGTCTCAGAGTTTAAAGATCGGGGAAGTTTGTGTTGTGCTTAAAAAATATTGTTCTTATTTTAAGTTTTATTTCATTCATTGTCAAATAAAATATTCAAATAATTTTGACAGAAATTCTTAATAAATATACCTGTTTCCGCCGTGAATATCGGGATCGTAGTTCTCGAAGGTGAGTTTTTCTTTGTCGAAAGATATGTATGAATAATCGTTTGTGCAGAGGTCGTAAGCACAAAGCATTAATTCAACTAACCCTATCTGCTCTCTTCCGTTGCAGTCTTTTATGCCGAAGACTTCGGGGCGCTGCATTATGATCATTTCGCCGTAATTGAAGCTGTCAAGGTGTTTATCAATCTGGGTGATCCCGCATTTCATGTTACTCATGGTGTTTCTCCTTCTTTTAGAATTAATGAAGAAGTAATATAACACGGTCAGGGGGTAGTATAGTTACCTTGATCTATCATCAGGAAGACTTAGAATTTTGAATAGAGCGCGGTTTATGTAATAATTTGAGCGTCCTATTTTTTCTTTTTGCAAAAAACCGTCTTTGGATAAAATATCGAGATACTTTGTTGCCGTCAATCGGGTAACTTTCAAAGCTTTTTCAATAAAATCAATCTTTGTGTAAGGATGATAAAACAGATTGTTGATCAGATCCTGACTGTAAAATTTGTGTTTGGCACGAATACGGTGTTTATAATCCATAAAAGCATTACTTATAGATTTTACCATTTCAATAGTCTGAATTGAAGTTTTTTCAACACCTTCAAGCATATATAAAATCCAACTCTCCCATTTTCCTGTATTTCTAACTTCCTGAAGAAGACGGTAGTATTCATTTTTGTTTTGCACAATATATCTGCTCAGGTATAAGACAGGGATATCAAGAAGACCTTTCTGTAAAAGATATAACACATTAATTATTCTGCCTGTCCTGCCGTTTCCGTCATAAAAAGGATGAATACTTTCAAACTGGTAATGGATTACTGCCATTTTTATCAGATTGTCCACTTTCAGCATATCGTCATCGTTTATAAACAATTCGAGATTACCCATCAGATTAAGGATATCATGGTAATTTTGAGGTGGTGTATAAATAATTTCACCGGTGAGATCGTTTTTCAAAACAGTGCCCGGAAGCTTTCGAATTCCTGATTTGGGATTGATGCCGATAGTCCCTTCAATTCAGCGAGATAACGGTGTGCAGAAGCAGTTTTTCTATACATGTTTTTTTGATATGTATAAAATTATCGTTTTTTTATACATATTAAATTTAGTTATAAAAAAATTAAAAGTCAATTAAATATATCCAAAATCATTTATCTGTTCCAACAGGCTGTTTTTAAATTCGGTGAAGTCTTTGCAGTTATAGCTGTAAAAAGTAAATATATTTTCATCGCCCGGGATTATATGAAAGAAACATATTGATTTTGAAGATATAAATTCCGAGGCAATTTTTGATATATGCCAGAATAAGCTCCCGCCTTTGGCAGATACTATCAATAAGATGATAAAAGATGTTGATAAGTAAAATATCAATATTGAAAACATAACAAAACTCACTTTAACACTCTCTTATCCTTAACCACTAACGGTAGCTTATAGTGAGGACACAAAACGAGAAGTTTTCGGTTCTTCGTAAATCTTGTAAAGCGGTCAGGGGGGTAGTATAATTACCTTGTGGGGAAATTAATAAACCCAGACTTTACATTCTGTTTCTTTAAGTCCTTTTTTAGGCTCTGATTTGCTGAATATGAAATAGTGTTTTTTTAACTTTGGATCACATTGAATATCGGATGATTTTTGCAAAAGTCTGTTGTAAACATCATAACCGACCGGCTGATTCTGCCATTTACACTCAATAAACGCAATATTTTTATTATCAAAAGCGATAAGGTCGATTTCTTCGTTGTTGTTCCACCATCTGCCTATTTTATCAGGTATAAATCCAAGGTATTTCATCGGGTCGTTCAGGATACTTTCTTTTACATACTGCTCATAAGCGAAAGAAACAAATTTTTCGTTAAAAGAACTGTCAATTTCATTCAGAACATATTCTGTGTTCCCTATCTCAAGCTGAGAATAGTTTTTATAAACATAATAAAACCAGAAATTTACAAACTGATCTTTAATTCTATATCGTCCAAGTTTACTTTTAAGTGGATTATTTTCAAGTACTGGAACCTCTTTTTCGACAATATCAAGATCAATAAGCTTCTGAAGATAGCGTGTCAGATAGCTTGAATGTTCTCCGATCTTCTTACCGATGTTTCCGATCTTCGTATCACCGCAGGAGATGATTTCGAGTATAGTGAAATAGGTGCTGATATCTGAAATTTCTTCTTTAAGCAAAAAACGGGCTTCATTATAAAGATATGAATTCCGGTCGAGAATATTCTGACGCAGATTTTCTAAGAAACTGAGCTCCCCGTTATAGATTTCCAAGTATCTCGGAACTGAACCGAAAGAAGCATAAATATTCATAAGATCATACTTATCAGCTGAGGAAATAAATTCTCGGATATGATTAAACGGTATTGCCTTTAAATGAATGCTTGAAGTTCTTCTGCCGTAAAGCGGAGCGGAATAAGAAAGTACCTCGCTCTGCATCATCGAAAAAACTGATCCGCATAAAATAAGATGAATGTTTTTATTTTTAAAATGCATATCCCAGTTTTTCTGAAGCATGCTTGAAAAGCTCGGGTCAAGTTTGGCTAATTGCTGGTATTCGTCAATCACGAGTATAAATTTTCTGTCTGCCGGAAGATTGTTTCCGAGGAAAATGATCAGAGAATCAAAGTCGTTGAATTCAATACCTTTTAGATTAGGTATATTTATACTGTCAAGTATTAACCGCGACATATCTTTCAGCTGATATGAAAGGTTCATTTCTGTAGCGTAATAGAAAACGGCGAGTTTGTCTTTAATATATTCGGCAATAAGTGAAGTTTTGCCTATCCGTCTTCTTCCGTAAATAACCGTAAAGGATGCCGTTTTTTTTCTGTATTCTTCATTGAGTAAATCTAATTCTCTGGTTCTGTTTATAAACATTATGACTCTCCTCATTATGTTAGGGAACATAATAATAATTTTTAGATAAAAATGCAAGAGAATTATTTCGGAATAAAATCTAAATGTTGGAATTCTTGGGTTATCAACTCAAGAATCTTTTAAGCATGATTTGAGTCCAAAATCATTAGAAAATATACCTGTTGCCGCCGTGAATATCGGGATCGTAGTTCTCGAATATGAGTTTTTCTTTGTCAAACCAGATATACGAATAATCGTTTGTGCAGAGGTCGTAAGCGCAAAGCATTAATTCAACTAACCCGATCTGTTCTCTTCCGTTGCAGTCTTTTATGCCGAGGACTTCGGGACGCTGCATTATGAGCATTTTGTCGGCGAGTTTTTCGAGGATGGGCGCACCTTCGATGTCGGCGATGGCGGGCGGGTACCAGTATCTTCTTTCCTGTTTGCGGTTGATGGATCCTTTTATGAAGGTGAGGATCTGATTTTCGACGGTGAGCATTTTGATGTGGCGGTAGAATTCTTTGTTCTTGTTGAAGTTGAGTTCAGAATTTTCTATTATTAAAATTTGCGGTTTGTGTTCTGATATTTGTTCCGAAAGACTGTTTTTGAATTCGGAGAAGTCTTTGCAGTTATAGCTGTAAAAAGTAAATATATTTTCATCGCCCGGGAGGAATTTTTTGATGTTCCTTTGTGGTTGATCGGTAAAGATCAGGCATTTTGGGTTGTCTTTTGCGCTGTAGCAGATGCCTCTGACGATCGAGGTTATAAAGTAAAAATTTCCGTGTCCTGCTCTAGAGGCGGATATGACCATTTCGCCGTAATTGAAGCCGTCGAGGTGTTTGTCAATTTGGGTGATCCCGCATTTCATGTTACTCATGTTGTTTCTCCTTCTTTTAAAATTAATAAAGAAGTAATATAACACGGTCAGGGGGTAGTATAGTTACCTTGTGGGGATTATATGAAAGAAACATATTGATTTTGAATATATAAATTCTTAATTTACCGTAAAGGGGAATTCAGATATGAGCAAAGAAGCTGTTCTTAAAATACTCCGCACATTCAGAGAAAAAAATGGGCACAGATTTCATCTATTGAAACTCGGATTGTTCGGCTCGTATGCAAAAGGTACTCAGAACGAAAACAGTGATATTGATATTGTCGTCGAAATACCGAAGCAGGATTTTTTTGAGCTTTTTGATATCAAGCAAGAACTGGAAAAAGACTTAAAGAAAAGCGTGGATGTAATAAGCTATAGAGAAAAAATGAATGGATTTCTCAAAAAGCGAATTGAGAAAGAGGCTATTTATGTTTGATAGCGAGCTGGTTCATGAAATTCTAACAAATATAGCAGAATCTCTGAAAAAAATATCATCAAGATTTGAAGGTGTTGTGATTTCCGATGATTTTTTGCTTACTCCTGCAGGTTCAGAAAAATTAGATTCTATTTGTATGCAGTTGATTGTGATCGGCGAGAGCTTAAAGAATGTAGATAAGATTACAGAACATAAATTATTGACGAAATACCCTGAAATTGAATGGTCAAAAGTCAAAGGATTAAGAGACATAATTAGTCACCATTATTTTGATATAAATACCGAGGCTATTTTTGATATATGCCAGAATAAGATCCCGCCTTTGGCAGATATTATCAGTAGGATGATAAAAGATGTTGATGATTTGAAGTAATAGAAGTTTTGGTATCTGTCAATTCTTGGGTTGACGACCCAAGAATCTTTTAAGCATGATTTGAGTCTAAAATCATTAGTAAATATACCTGTTGCCGCCGTGAATATCGGGATCGTAGTTCTCGAATATGAGTTTTTTTTTTGTCAAACCAGATATACGAATAATCGTTTGTGCAGAGGTCGGAGCGCATAGCATTAATTCAACAACCCCGATCTGCTCTCTTCCGTGTTGGATTATTTTATCTCCAAGAATGATCTGGGGGTCAGCATTTTTATAGATTTATATTCTTTTATTACGAGTAAGTCTTTATCGCCTGTGATTATATACTCCGAACCGCTTTCTAGCGCAAGATTTATAATGCCGTCATCATCCGGATCTCTCGATAATTTCTCAGGTATGTTTTGAGTTTCTATAAAGGTACAGAATTCCATCAGGAAATTTACGATTAGTTCTATCTTGTCATTCGGCATTTTTAATTTTTTTGACAAATTACCGGAAACTTCATCAATGATCTGCTTATTTAAAACTATGTCGTATGCTGTAATGCAGGATTCAAATAATTCCGCACATAAGCCTCTTGATGCGAAGGCTGCGAGTATAACATTAGAATCAAAAACTATTCTCACTTTTCGCTTCCCAAAATATCATCATCAGTATAAATTCCCTGCTTCTCGGCATAAGGGACGGTCATTTCCCTGACCTGTCTGAATTTCTGAACAGCGACATATTTTCTTAACGATTCTCTAACCAGATCACTGAGAGGTCTGTGGATAGATATACTGATCTGCTCTAGCTCTTCTTTGAGTTCTTTCGGAATTCTTATTGTGATCATGTCGTCCATGATTTTCCTCCTGACTTATGGTTGTATTACAATGTAAGACATTAACCGGAATAAGTCAAGAAGAAATATAAAACGGTCAGGTGGTAGTAAAGTTACCAGGGAGAAAAATTTATTTTAAAATCATCGGATCTTTTCTTACAAAAGGCAACTTGCACTTGGGGCACCATACAAAATGTTTCCGGCTTTTGATAAATCTGTGTTTACAGATGAGGCAGATGTAAAAGTATGGCGGACCGGCTACAAAGTTATTGATGATCTTCATTTTATTTCCCTTGTAAGTTAAAAAAAGGCGGCTCTCTGCAAAATATTAAGAATACCGCCTTTTATTTCGTAGAATTCTACGCCTGTACCGGAGATTCTTCAAGTACATCGTCTGTCTCCTCATTCACTGTCGTTTCGTTTTCATCATCAAAGCTGAGATCCGAATCGGTAGTCTCTCCGTCGTCCATAGTTTCAGCCCATGCGGCCAAGAGAATTCCTGCTCCGACGCCGATCGCTCCGAATAATAATGCTTTTCCAATGCTCATTTTGTTCCTCCGTTATTTGAGTTATTAGTATCCGCCCATCATTTTCTGCATTATTTTATCCATTTCCGCCTGCAAAGTTCTATCTATTTTCTGATATTCCTCATCATTATACTTATCTCTCATAATAGCCATGAATGCATATAATTCATTTTCTGCATCCTGCATTTTTTCTTCATAAAGCGGGTTTTGATCTTTTGCCAATTTCAAAGCGTATTCCATTTTTTTTACGATGTCTTTACCGTCGCTGATATCTCCTTCGATACCTCCTGCACCGCATGAAGTCAGAAAAATCAGAATAGACGCAGTGATTATGAATTTTATGATGATTTCATATTTCATTTTATTTCTCCAAAATATTAACATCAAGCTGCCATTTTTTTATAGTGTTTATTACATCGCTGCTTTCTGGATTTTGAATTATCCAGCCGTTCTCGAGATAATTTATTGTAAGTTGCCTGTTTCCTCTTAATCCCATATAAACGGCAAATCCTAGTTCTGCTAACATGAGAACTACAGCTGGTGTCATATCTTCAGTCAGCATACTTAGCGGGTAAACTATCAGGTAAGAAAGGTGAAGGAACAGAAAGAAGAAAGCCCAGTTATAAGCCCTTTTCAGGAACAGAGGAATTCCCCAAGCTCCGGAAAATAAGCACAATATCCAGCTCCATCCGGTGCCTGTTGTCTGTGTTTCTCCGGTTTTAGGATTTTTAAAAATAATTTTTCCAGAACTGATATTGTTTGAATCCTGAGAGGGTGATGATGATGAAAAAACTACCGCGTTTTCGGGTATTGATACAACCTCGCTGCAGTGATGGCACTGTACCATATCACCTTTATTGCCTGATCGTAGAGTCAAATCTTTCTGACATTTTGAACATTTGAATTTTCAATTTATTTAGAATTTAGAT
>JAKLPX010000025.1 GCA_022013635.1 Candidatus Delongbacteria bacterium | reverse complement strand
TGAATATGAATTCTTTCTCATTAAGCCACATGAGCCTTGATCCCTGCTGGAGGTTGAAGGCTTTTGAAGATGATATTTTCTTATATTCTGAATTTTCTTTATCATATAACATTATGTTAATTTCATGACCGGGATCTTGAGTGAGACGGCTATGACCAGAGCGTGTCTGATGAAAGGCAATATATTTTCCTGTACTGTTGAGGGGTGATTTATCGTAATAACCGAAAAAGGATTCGTTATTTTCGTCTGATAATATCTTTTCGAACTTGTATTGAGATTGGGATTTGTAACGCTTTTTATTAATTAGATAATTGATCAAAGAATAGAATATTTTGATCTTGTTCTTGAGGTTCGGAAATTTTGAGAGAATATCCGCAAAATATTTTTCAACAGGATTGAATTTACTCATTATTTCTCTTTAAAAGTTTCTTACCGTAGAACTGTTTTAGAAGAATGTAAGCCCTGAATCCCAGCAGATAAGAGATCATGATGATTACTTTATCAGGGGTCAACTTTTTCAAAATAGATCTACAAATATATTTTAAAGCTAACAAGTTCTTTTTGTTATTTATTGCGATCGTTGAATACTGAAAATAATTATCAGCTTTTAACTGTTTTAGCTCTCCGATTGACATTTTGTTGAACTCTAACTCATATTTCTTCTGAATTAATTTGTTGGCAGTGATGAACTTGTCAATGCTTGCGGATATCTGCTGTCTTGACGGATGAATGTAATAATCAAGAAGCGGTTTATTGACAGATACGAAATTCCCAAATCTGCTGAGTCTTATCCATAATTCATACTCTTCCCGGGCAGGTAGAGAATGGTCAAAATATCCGGACTGGTCCAGAGCTTTTCTTCTGACCATAACGGTCGAAGTTATACCGACTTTATTATTAAGAAGCATCTTCTTGAATGTAACCTCATTCAGCTTGGGAAAATTGAAATATTTCAATCCTTCTGCGACATAAACGACCTGGAGCCCGCAGGTACACAGAATGTTACTTTCATTTTCATTTATCTTATTTACCTGGAGCTCCAATTTATCTTTGTACCAGATATCATCGTCATCAAGAAATGCCACAAATTCGCCGTTGGATTTCTCGATCCCCACATTTCTTGTACCAGCTCCGCCGAGAGAAGAATCGTTTCTGAAGTATCTGATATTTTTATTATTTAAATCTTTTATAACCTGTTCAGTATTGTCACCCGAGTTATCGTCAACAACGATTATTTCTGTCATGCTGTAGGTTTGGGCAAGTGCACTTTCGATCGCTTTTTTTAGAAGCTCTGGTCTTTTATGTGTCGGTATGACTATGCTGACAAGGTCTTTAATCAAAATTATTTTCCCTTTAAAAATTCATGTATTAGTTCGTCCCACTGTGGAATGATCTTCTCTAATGAAAAGTCCAAAGCTCTTTTCAGCGAAAGCTCTTTGAATCTTTCGCATTCCGTTTTGCCTTTAAGCAGCCTGATGATCTCATTCGCAAGGACTTTTTCTTCTGTGGTCAGAGGCTCGCTTCCAGTGTATTTCTTTCCGTCGAGAACGGGAACTAGTATTCCGGCTTCACCAATCAGTATCTCGGTGGGACCTGACAGGCATTCAGTCGAGATAACAGGCAGACCGCATGCCATCGCTTCGATAAGAACTATTCCGAATCCCTCGTAAACAGATGACAGTACAAAGATATCTGAGTGCTTAAGATACTTGTACGGATTGTCGCGGTTGCCGATAAGGAAAACTCTGTTCGTCAGACAAAGATCTTCAATTAAATCGGCGAGATATTCTTTGAGTTCGCCGTCACCGACGATAACAAGACTTGAATCCGGCACTTCGGCTGAAACATATTTGAAAGCCCTGATCAGATGATGCTGCCCCTTGGCTTCGGACAGCCTTCCGACGGTAATTACTGTTCCACCGCCTTCGAACAAGTGTTTAATCTCATACTCAATTGGTTCAGAAGATAAACGTTTTATATAACCTGTGTCAATAAAGTTATATATAGTCTGTATTTTACTTTCACTGACCCCATAGTTTAAAATAAGGTCGTTCTTTATCCCATCCGATACAGTTACAACTCTGTCAGCTCTGTTGAAATACCTGTTTATCAAAAATTTATAAATCTTACCCTTCAGTCCTTTATAGTCTCTGGACGGAGTAGTGTGAACAGTCATTATAATCCGGTCATTCTGTTTTGAGAACAGGCTGGTTAGATTGGGATTGTCCTTAAAGCTGATGCTTATATCAATTTTTTTATCTTTTTTGAATTTTTTAAGTCTGGAGTATCTTATAAATTGGGTAAAAATCTTCGTTATAAGGCATTTTTTCTTTGGAGCTTTAAGGTTGATAATTTCATATTCTGTTTCATATTCAACAATGTTTCCGTCGTAAAGAATAATGAATTTGCTATAAATGCCACTGTCAAGTTTACTGATCATGTTTAGTGCGACAGAAGATACTCCGCCTTTATCTAAAGAAGGCAGAATGAAAGCTATATTTATTTTTTGTCCATTCATATTTCAGGCTTTTTTCAGTTTCATTTTCTTCATTAGGACGGATTTATAAAATCTTATCCTGTTCGGAATAAGAAATTTAATGAGTAGAAATAATTTGTATCTCAGCGGTATGTTGCCGGAATTCTGTTTATACAGCTCAATTGCCCTTTTCCTACGGTAGTTATCAATGCAAATATTAATCTTTTTGTAATTGTAAATTTCATCTTTGCTGTAATTCCTTACATTGAAACTTATGCCAGCAGGATTTAGCCTATACCTCAGAAGAATTTCATTCAAATAGTGGAAATTTACGCCGTTCGCTATGAATTTTTCCCAGAGTTCTTTGTCCTCTTGCCCGTAGCCTTTAATTTCGGTATAATTTCCAGCTTTTGCGAAAATTTCTTTTCTAGCCATGATAGTAGGGTGAGGAATATAGCTGTCATATTTCATGTGACCGAGGATACTTTTTATAGCTTCAGGTCTCCAAGACTCGCAAAGGTCATTACCATCTTTGTCCATAAGCATTGTTGATGTAAATACAAAGTCAGTATCAGGATATTCATTAAAAATATTGACTTGCTTTTCAAATCTCTCAGGAAGGCTGATATCGTCAGAATCCATTCTTGCTATCAAATCTCCCTTGGCAATTGACAGCATCTTATTAAGATTTTTTGTGAGTTTTAAATTTTCTTTATTT
>JAKLPX010000307.1 GCA_022013635.1 Candidatus Delongbacteria bacterium | reverse complement strand
TTTAATTACATTTTGAGGTTCATATCTGCGTCCGAGAATACATAAATTATTAATAAGATAAGGAATTGAATCACCCCTGTTCTTATCCGCCTTTGGAAGAAAAGCAGAAAGATAATTTCTTCCGTCAGAATTAAGATTGAGAAGTTTCTCTCCTCCTATGTAATACTCTTTACTAAAGAGATATTTACCGTTTGTTAGATACTCTACCCATTTGCCTCCATCATAAACAATTAGAGTATCGTATAGAATTGTAAACTGTGACGGTTTTTTAACACTTTCCAGAGCCTCTCCGCTCTGCTCGGGGAAATATCTTTCAAATTCACCGGATCTGTTGTATTTTTTTACTGTTGCGTGAAGCATATCCAGGATATAAATATTTTCAAGATCATCGCATAATACATCAGCGATCAGACCGAAACCTTGCATTGAATCAGGAACATTCTCAGGTCCTGTAATATCAAATAACAACTTTACTGACGGTCTATATTTGCCTGTAGGCTCGCCTGTATTCTTGTAATACTTTACTCCGCCGATCTCTTCAACAGTAAATTTTTCTTTTTCTTTTGCACAGTTTAATACTGCTATCAGACTTACTACAAGCACAAATATATTTAACAGTTTCCGCATTGATAAACTCCGTTTGTTTGCGCTAAATATATGATTAAAGAAAGTTATATTCAAGTTATAATTTTAAAATTCATCCCGAGCGGTCACCCGACCTCTTTTTTCCCGCATGAAATAAACAAAATTAATCCCGATATAATCATTACAAAGCATAGAACCTGACCCATTGACAAGTTTAATAATACGAATCCCAGTTGATCGTCCGGTTCTCTGAAATATTCAATAACGAACCGTACTATACCATACAATATAAAATATGCGGATATGAAAAATCCGTTTCGAAATTTGTATTTTCTGATATTCCATAGGATTAAAAATATAAATACTCCTTCAAAAACAGCTTCGTAAAGCTGAGAAGGATGCCTGAGCATTTCATCTCCGGCCAAAGGAAAATACATTCCGATATCAGATTCTGTAACTCTGCCGTACAGTTCACCATTCAAAAAATTTCCTATTCTGCCGAATGTATAGCCTAACGGAGCTGCCGTGACAATAAAATCTGTAAATTTTAAAAATTCAAGCTTATTCTTTTTAGAGAAATAATAAGTACCTATAAAAGCGGCTATAACGGCTCCGTGGTAAGACATCCCTGCAATTCCAGTAAATTCAAATCCGTTATTAAATTTGAAAGGAAGAAATATTTCGAGCGGATTATGTATATAGTATTCCATGTTATAGAAAAGGACATATCCTAATCTGCCTCCGATCAGCACGAATATTATTATCATAAAAAAATAATTTTCCAAAATTTCTTTTTTTATGTCGAATTCTTTGTTTTTAATCCTTAAGTTTAAAAGATAAAATGTCAGGGAGAATGCGATAATGTACATCAGACCGTAATACTTTATCTGAAAAGTTCCCAGCTGAACTATCGTCGGATCTATTCTGTAGGGTAATGTCTGCCACCATGCTAAAAAAGATTCCATTGCCGTAATTTTCCTTTTTTTATTTTCAAATTTAAGAATAAAATCATACTTCTGCAATTTAAATATGTTATTATAGGTCCAATGAATCATGTTTTCGAAATGCAGATACGACCGGTTTATATAATAATTACTGACATTATACTGACAATTAAAATTATCTTTGAGACCGCCCTTCGTAATATGCTTTTTTGTATCTCTCTTTTATTTCTATTGTTAGATTTGCTTTTTTAAGCAATTTGAAATTGTGGCTCGTTATTTGTATATAAATTAGATCAGGAAATTAATCTCGTACAAAATTAATTAAAAATAGGAGAATCAAAATGGGAAAAATAATCGGTATAGACCTTGGAACCACAAACAGCTGTGTAGCCGTTATGGAAGGTAACGAACCGGTCGTAATTACCAACGCTGAAGGCGGAAGAACAACTCCATCTGTTGTAGCTTTTTCGAAAAACGAAGAAAGACTGGTTGGCGGTCCGGCTAAAAGACAGGCTATTACAAATTCTCATAGAACCGTTTATTCAATTAAAAGGTTCATGGGAAGAAAATATTCCGAAGTAGGACAGGAAATAAAAGAAGTTCCTTATGAAGTTACCCAAAATTCAAACGGTGTCGTTCAGGTAAAAATCGGCGATAAGGAATTTACTCCTCCAGAAATTTCGGCGGTAATTTTACAGAAATTAAAACAAGCCGCTGAAGACTATCTCGGAACAAAAGTAACCGAAGCGGTTATTACCGTTCCGGCTTATTTCAACGACGCGCAGAGACAAGCCACAAAAGACGCCGGGATAATAGCCGGACTTGAAGTAAAAAGGATCGTAAACGAACCGACTGCAGCTGCATTATCTTACGGTCTTGATAAAAAGATTGATGGAACAATAGCAGTTTACGACCTCGGCGGCGGAACATTTGATATTTCAATTCTTGAGATAGGAGACGGAGTTTTTGAGGTTAAATCTACTAACGGCGACACTCATTTGGGCGGCGATGATTTCGACCAAAAATTAATTGATTATCTCGCTGATGAATTTAAAAAACTTGAAGGTGTTGATCTAAGAAAGGATCCGATGGCTCTTCAAAGGCTGAAAGAGGCTTCCGAAAAGGCAAAAATGGAGCTTTCTTCCCAGACTCAGACTCAAGTTAATTTGCCTTTTATAACCGCAACTCAGGACGGACCGAAACACCTTGATATAAATTTAACAAGAGCTAAATTCAACGAACTTACAAATGATTTGGTAAGAAGGTCAATTGAACCATGTAAACTCGCGGTTAGAGACGCAGGAATTGATTTAAAAGATATTAAAGAAGTTATTCTCGTCGGCGGTTCGACAAGAATACCGGCGGTAGTTGATGCTGTCCGAAGCTTTTTTGGCAAAGAACCGAACAAGAGCGTTAATCCTGACGAAGTCGTAGCATTGGGCGCAGCAATTCAGGCAGGAATTTTAGCAGGCGATGTAAACGAGGTCTTACTGCTTGATATAACTCCGCTGTCGTTGGGAATTGAAACATTAGGCGGCGTTATGACCAGACTGATCGAATCGAACACCACTATTCCGACGAAAAAAACCGAAGTTTTCTCGACAGCCGCAGATAATCAGCCGGCGGTTGATATTCATGTGCTCCAGGGAGAAAGACCCATGGCGCCTGACAACAAGACAATAGGAAGATTCCAATTGGACGGCATAGCTCCTGCACAGAGGGGCATTCCTCAGATAGAAGTAACATTTGACATTGACGCCAACGGAATTTTAAGCGTTTCGGCAAAAGACAAAGCAACCGGTAAAACTCAGAATGTAAAAATTGAAGTTTCTTCCGGCCTAAGCGATTCCGAAATTAAAAGGATGAAAGCTGAAGCTAAAGCAAACGAAGAAACCGATAAGAAGAAAAAAGAAAAAGCCGATATAAGAAATTCCGGCGATCAGGCAATTTTCCAGACAGAAAAACTGTTAAAGGATCTTGAAAGCAAAATTGATACCGCCGACAAAGAAAGACTTGAATCAAGCCTCGGCAAATTAAAAGAAATTTTAAAAACAGACGATATTGATGCAATTAAAAAAGCGACTGAAGACCATAATAAAATCTGGCACGATATAAGTCAAAAAATGGCAAATCAGAGTCAGAGCCAGGGAGCTAATCCGCAGGATTTCGGACAGAGTCAGCATCAGTCTAAAGAAGAAAACACACAGTCCGGAAAAGATGATGTCGAAAACGCAGATTTTGAAGTGGTTGACGACGATAAATAAGAATGATGAACAGAATTCCCCGCCTTAGAAGGCGGGGCTTCTGCTTTACACTAATAAAAAAGCCCTGAATCATCGGGGCTTTTTTATCAGTTCTATATCCTGTTTATTCAACATATCGGCGATAATGCCTGTAAGAACACCGGGTATTAAGCTCAAGGAAATTATAATTGAAACAGTTACATTATAATCAATAGTCCTGTTAAAAAAATAAACGAAAAGACAGTATTGGGTTAAATTAAAAATTATCGCTCCGCAGACGCTTATTGCAACTGCGGAAGTTATTCTCCCTATAATTATAAATAAAAATAACATTGCAAAGTATGATAAATTCGCGCCGGCGAATGAAAAGATAAATGGAAGGCTGAATAGTTTTGCGCTGAAAAAACCTCCTATGAAAACTCTTATCATATTTACCATAAAAGCGATCAAATATTGCCTTTTCAAAATAAAAAATAACACTATTGCGTTTGCGAGACCGATTTTTACAAACGGGATTGGAAGAATGATGAATATTTCGAGCAATTGAAGCAGTGAAGCCAGCGCAGAAAATACGGCTATAATATAAACTCTGCTCCCATACTCAATTTTTAACATTTTACTCCGTAACGGCATCTATCCCGCTGTTTTCTTTAATAAATCTCACAATAACTTTATTCGGCATACAAATTATACTTCTGTTATCGCTTTTATTTAACCAATCCTGTTTTTCGCAGTATTTGTCCCTGCAGTTTGATTTTTTTACCCTCACCATGTTATTCCTAACTTCTACTTCCGTTAGACCGTTACCTCCGGAAATTACAAAAACAGTGTCTTTGTTTGCATCTAATATTTTTATTTCTTTCCCGTGAATTATCTGAATTTTATCGCCTGAGAATCGTCTTTTGTTGAATAACGGATAAGATATGGAAATAATTATTACCGCGTAAATTATAATATCGCCGAATTTAAACACTACTTCTCCAGATTGACAATAATTCTACCATGGAGAAAAGGATTTTGTAATATTTCATATTTCCTGAATAATTTTGAATTGTCTTCGCCGGTAAGAATAAATATACTGCCGGAATTTTTAATCAGTCTGAAATAATGGTTTCTTAAATTTTCGAAATTCCCAACTCCTCTTGAAAATATCAAATCATACTTCTTTGATTCCGGAAGTTCTTCAAGCCGTTTATTAACGGCAGTAATGTTAGAGAGTTTTAAATGAGATATCGCAGATTCCATAAATACGGCTTTTTTCCTGATCGAATCCAGTAATTCAATTTTAGCTTCGGGCAGAAGAATGGAAATAATTATTCCCGGAAGCCCGCCTCCGGATCCCACATCAAGAAAATCTCCCGAATAATCTCTTATGATTTCAAAAAGCGCATAAGATTCTATCAGAGCCGTTGACAAAACAGACGATTCGCTTTTTCTTGAAATAAGGTTTATTTTTTTATTCCAATCCAATAGATATTCAAAATATAATTTCAGCTTTCTTTTAATCTTATCGTGGAAAACAAGACCGATCTCTGTTTCCGACGATTTTATAATTTCGTTTACCTGATTATTCATTTAATTAAACCTCTTGCTTTCAGATTTATAAATATTACCGAAACATCGGCGGGCGATATACCGGCTATTCTGCTCGCCTGACCAACCGAAACGGGTTTTATCCGGTTCAATTTTTCGACTGCCTCTTTTTTTAAACCTTTGAATTCGGAATAATTTATATCTTGGGGTAACTTAATTTTTTCATTCTTTTCAAATTTCTCAATCATGTCGTTTTGTCTTTTTATGTAACCTTCATATTTTATCAATGTTTCAGCCTGTTTCATTTCATAATATGAATATTTTTCTTCTAAATCCAATATTTTTGAATTCAGCATAATGTCTATATTTACCTCAGGTCTTTTCAAAAGTCTGTAAATGTCGGATCCTTCCTGAGTGCCTTCGAGAGAATTATTAATAAAAAATTCACTCAATTTTTCTTTTTTGACCTTTAAATTCAAAAAAATATCGGGTAATTTTTCAATATTTATGAGCCTGTTCTCTAAAAATTCTAACTCCTTATTTGTAAGCAGTTGATATTTTTTTGAAAATTTCAACAATCGAGAATCGGCGTTATCATGTCTTAATTCCAGCCTGTATTCCGCAAGCGAAGTAAACATCCGGTACGGCTCTCTGATGTCTTTTGTTATAAGGTCGTCTATTAAAACTCCGATATATGCTTCGTTGCGCTTTAGTATAAAAGGCTCTTTATCGTCAATTTTTAATACAGAGTTTATTCCTGCCAGCAATCCTTGAGCCGCAGCTTCTTCGTAGCCTGAAGTGCCGTTTATCTGACCTGCAAAATATAGATTTTCCACATTTCTGGTTTCTAAAGATAATTTAATCTGATATGCCGGAAAATAATCGTATTCAATGGCGTAGGCCGGTCTTACGAAATGTGCTTTTTCCAATCCTTTTACCGTACGCAATGCTCTTTTCTGAATATCCACCGGAAGACTTGAAGAAAAACCGTTTATATAGTATTCGTTCGTGTATAGTCCTTCCGGTTCCAAAAAGAGCCGGTGCGATGTTTTATCTTTGAATCTGTTTACTTTGTCTTCAATGGATGGACAGTATCTCGGTCCCGTTCCTTTGATCTGACCGGAAAACAACGCTGTTTTATGAAGATTATCGTAAATTATTTTATGGGTAGTTTCATTTGTGTTTGTAATAAAGCACGGCATCTGTTTTATAAATGCCTTATTATGCCTGAAAGAAAAAGGTATTATATGCGCATCCGAGCCATGAACCTCCAATTCCTCAAAATTTATCGAACAGCCTGAAATTCTCGGAGGAGTCCCTGTTTTTAATCTTCCGGTTTCAAAACCGTAATTCTTGAGCTTTTTCGATAACCGTTCGGCTGATTTTTCGCCCAGTCTTCCGGAAGGAATCTGTTTTTTCCCGATATGTATAACGGCTTTTAAAAATGTTCCGGAACAGATAATAACTGCTTTTGAATGAATTATTCCGTTTATATCTGTATTTACAGACTGATATACGCCGTTTTTAATAATAATATCGTTTA
>JAKLPX010000306.1 GCA_022013635.1 Candidatus Delongbacteria bacterium | reverse complement strand
CAGAGATAAAAAATCTATTAAAACGGGAATGATAGCTTCAACGATATTTGCTTTACTTATCGGTGGAATTGCATACTTTGTGGGATCGACAGGAAGATTATTTGTAACTCTGGAAACTTCTCCACATGCTTTCAATGAAGCTGGTGAACCAATAGTTGATATGATAATGCCTGAGTTACTAACTCAGATCATACCTGAATATTTATTCATAATAATACTTGTACTGATACTCTCAGCATCAATGTCAACTTTAGCAGCATTAGTTCTTATTTCAAGTTCAACTCTGACTAAAGATTTCTATGCGGGTTATATAAATAAAAAAGTATCGGACAAAAGGCTTACACTTTTAACAAGATTAGCCAGTATTGTTTTTATTGGATTATCAGTAGCTTTGGCATTATTAAAAATTGATACAATCGTAGCAATTCTAGGAGTATCATGGGGCGCGATCGGTGCAGCTTTCCTCGGTCCGTTCATCTGGGGGCTTTTTACAGATTTCTGCAATAAAGCAGGAGCTTACGGTTCTTCATTTATCGGTCTCGGTCTTACAATATTTTTGTATTTTTATTATGGCCCGCAATACTCACCGCAGGCAGGAACTATCGGAATGCTCGCTTCTCTTGCACTTAACCCAGTCATTAGTCTAATCTTTAAACCAAAGGCATGATTATGAAAGTACTTTTATCAGGATATAATCTGGATTCTTCAATAATTGAAGAATTAAAAAAGAGATCAGGCTGGAAAGAAGATAATATCACTCCGGAAACTCTAAGCGCAGCTTATGCAAGGATCAGCCGTGATCCGAGAGACATTGAAGAATTACGGAAAGAGGCAAGAAAAGAAGTTGAAAAATCACGGAAATCAAACGAATTAATTATATTCGGTCTTGGGCACTCGTCAGTAGCCGAACATGCCTACTTTAATTTTGATATAATCGGTCTATCAAGATTCGCGGTAGAACAGGTTCAGAAATTTAGGCTGGCATCTTTCACTGAAAAATCTCAAAGATATATTACGCTCGAAGACGATTTTGTTATCCCGAAGGAAATAAAAGATGCGGGATTCGAAGATAAATTTGTGAAATTGATTAAACTGCAAAACGAGAACTATCATATAATCTGCAAAGCTCTTCAGGAATATTTATTTGACAAGCATGCGGATATGATTAAAAAAAAGAACGGCAGAAGGACCGTCGAAGGCTGGGCAAAAGAAGATGCCCGTTATGTGGTATCAATGGCTACGGAAAGCCAATTCGGTATGAGTATCAATGCCAGAAGCCTGGAAAATGTATTAAGGCAGTTGGGTAATTCAGAATTGGCGGAATGCAGAGAGCTGGCGTCAAAATTATATAATCTTGTAAAGGATATTTCTCCTTCGATCATTAAATATATCGAGCCTACGAAATACGATAGATTAAATGAAGCCGAACTTAATATATTTATTGCAGAACTGCCTGACAAAGATTTTCAGGAAGACATTTCCGAAGTTAAATTGGTTGATCATACGCTAAATCCTGATAAGAAAATCGCAAGTGTTATAATTTCCGCAATAAAAAATATCAGCTTATCTAAAGCTGAAGAAATAGTGAATTCACTCAGTGAATCATCTTTGAAAAATCTGTTTTTACAAGCTTTGAAATACAGAATGTCTTACGACAGCGTTAAAAGATATTTTGAATTTACGGATGCGACTTTCGAGTTAACGATCAGTTCATCGAATTATGCGCAGTTGAAAAGGCACAGAATGGCCTCAATTATAACAAATCCTTATGATATTTCTTTGGGTTACACTTTACCTCCGAATGTTGACAAAGTCGGTATGCGGGATAAATTCATTCAAGTTATGCAGGCAACAGAACAGCTGTATTCAGAGACCGGAACCGTTTTACCGTATCATTCTCAATATATCCTTACAAATGCACACAGAAGAAAATTACTTATGAAGATGAATTTCAGAGAATTGTATCATTTTATGAGTTTGAGACTAGACGAACATGCGCAATGGGATATAAGAAATACTGCCGAACTTATGCTTAAAGAACTTGAAAAAGTCGCTCCTTTATCAACTCTGATGTGTTGCGGCAAAAGTGATTTTACAAATAAGACTAAATTGATTTTCGGGAATAACTAATCCTGAAAGACAGGTTTAAATTTATCGTCTTCCATCCAGGTTTTGATCAATTCGTTATAACTTTCTTTATTGATGTCTTTAACGGTCAATAAAAGATATGTTTTATAATCATCGGTAGCTTCATCAAACATTTCAAGTTTACGATAAGCAATGCCTCTGTTGTAATATAACGACGAAGATAATTCGTCTATATAAATAGCCTTGGAATATTCTTCGACTGCTTTTTCATAATTTCCGGTTAAATAATAAATAATCCCCTTATTAAAATAAGAATCCATATTCTTAGGATTTAATTCAACCGCTTTGTTGTAATCATTTAAAGCTTCGTCATATTTCCCGCTCTTTCTATAAAAATTTGCTCTCAGGAAATACGGCTTATAAAAATTCTCGTCAATCTCAACAGCCTTTTGAAATTTCTGCAAGGCTTCTTCGTTTTTCTTTAATCCGGCATAAACCGACCCTAATATGCAATAAGCGTCCGCAAATCCGGGATCAATAGCTATGGCTTTATCAACTTCTTTTATAGCATTGCGGTACATCTTTTGATAAT
>JAKLPX010000305.1 GCA_022013635.1 Candidatus Delongbacteria bacterium | reverse complement strand
ATATTGAAAATTGTACCGGAGTTGATTCGTATTCTCAGATTCTTTGCGGCGAATATAATATTCCTTCAGGTTATCCGATGAAATATTTTGAAAATCTCAAGGATTTGGAAAATGATTTTAAAATTGTTTCCGAAAATGTTATAAACGGAGAAGATGCCATAATTGTAATAGAAGCGTCGGAAGAAAACTGTAAGTTCATAATCAACGAAATGGTAAAAGAAGATACCGAGATAAATTATCTGCCTCTTTCGCAACTTGTCGGTTTAATTAAATGATTACGGATATTAGCACGCTTTTATTAAATAAACCGATTATACTCGCTCCTATGGACGGTTACACAAATATACCGTTCAGGCTGATTATTAAGGAAATGAATCCGGATTTAATGTTTACGGAATTCGTAAATTCAGACGCTGTCATTAACGAGAATAAAAAAACCCTAAGTAAGATAAGAATATTAAACGAAGAAAGACCGGTTGCGATTCAGATATTCGGGCACAGACCGGAAAATATGGCGATTGCGGCTAAAATTATTGAAGAAATCGGTCCTGAACTTATAGACATCAATTTCGGATGTCCCGCGCCTAAAGTTTCAGGACATGGAAGCGGATCGGCTCTTTTGAAAGATCTGCCGTTAGTATCGAAAATATGCGAAAGCGTTGTTAATGCGGTAAAAACGCCCGTAAGCGCGAAAACAAGATTAGGGTGGGATAATTCAAACATAAATATATTACAGACTGCAAAAATATTTGAGGAGTCAGGAATAAAATTTATGACCTTGCATCCGAGAACAAAGGTTCAGAAATTCAACGGAAAATCCGATTGGAATTATATAAAAAAAGTAAAAGAACAAATTTCCATACCTTTGATCGGCAATGGAGACATTTGCAGTCCCGAAGACGCGCTTAATATGTTTTTACAGACCAATTGCGACGGAATAATGATTGGTCGGGAAGCGGTAAAAAATCCTTGGATTTTCAAGCAAATCAAAGACTTTCTCCGCACAGGTTCTTACACAAAAGAAATTCCATTTGATGAAAGAAAAAGGTTATGTTTAAAACATTTTGATTTGTCTATGGAGTATTTAGGTGAAGTTAAAGGACTGCTTGAAATGCGAAAACTTTACCAGAATTATTTCAAGGCAATTCCGAATCTTAAGAGTTTTAAACAAAAAGTATTTTGCTGTTCAAATCCTCCCGAAATAAGAGATTTAATTTTGAATTTTGAGGACAATTCGGAATAATTGGATTTACTTTAAGTTAAACAATGATAAAATTTTATTAATCTTTTTTTCAAAGGAACCTATTAAACCTGATTCGGTGTAAATATCGTCTTCCCTTAATCCGATTTTATATATTGAGTGACCGACATCCCATGAATTTGTAAAAGGAATTTCGTAATCAAGAAGTTCATCGGCTAAAGCGTCAGAAACGGCTATTGAATTGATAATGTAAATAAAATCTGATGTGAACTTTCTATATTCAAGCTTGTTGTGATTTAAACAGATATAAGAAAAAATAGAAGGCAGTTTCCATTTTTTAACAATCATATAACCAACTTCGTTATGTGGAAGTATGTTGCTTAAATAAGATAGGTTAATATGCTTGGCATCTTTATGTATTTCTTTATACACTCTTTCAGGGTAATAAATTGCCGTAAATAGTTCTCCTATGTCATGAAATAATGCGTATAGAAAGAAATTATCAGGATTATGAACGGATTTTCTGTAAAAATTTACTTTTTCAATGATGTCTTTGCATATATATGACGACATTATTATTTTTTTTAACAACAATTTCGTCATTTCATTGACATTCAATGAAAGTAATGAGCAGGTAAATAGTATATTTCTGACAGAAGTAACATCTAATTTACTAATTACATCAACTATTCTGTTTTTCGCATCAGGTGATTCGGTAATATCGGGATTGAAATTGCAGAGTACATTATAAAAAACTTTGTTTTTAACAATATAATCGGCAACCGGATCGGCTTCAAAATTACTATTTCTGAGGCTTTTGACGATCTCATTTGTTTTTTGAGGATAATCCGGTAAATCGTCGAGTAATTTTAATACTCTTCCGAGAGTGATTATTTCATTCATTGTATGAAACACCCCGGAGTATTATTTTTTCAGACTATTTATTTCGTCTTCAAGCTTTTTAATATTATTTTCGATTTCTTTTTTATCGATCTTAAGTTTTTCGATTTTATCTTCGGTTTCTTTTATTTTATCCTTCGAAGCCTTTATCTTTGCTTCGATATCCGCAATATCCTTTTCTATTGTGGTTATCTGATCCTCATTGTCTTTAATTTGTTTGTCGTAGTCTGTTTGCGCAAAAGTTCCGAAAGAGAGACAGAAAATCAAAGCGAATAGAATTATTTTTTTCATACGAACACTCCGAATTTTAATTATTAATCATATGCAAAAATATATTTTTTAAGGATAAATGTCAAGATAAATTTCGTTAAGCTTATCAGCGCTAATTTCGTTTTTATTATAAAAAGAACAAATGCAGCCGTTTTTTAAAAAATAAAATTT
>JAKLPX010000304.1 GCA_022013635.1 Candidatus Delongbacteria bacterium | reverse complement strand
CGCTTGTGCCTATTTCAGCTATATTTTTGAGAGTATTTACTCCTTTAGCCGTCAAGTCCGTTTTGATTATTTTCGTCCTGATGTCGTTATGGTTTTTGATAAGATTATTTTTAATAATGGCTGTTTCTTTCAAGACATCAATCGGAAAAATACTCTGGATAAATTTCTTGATTATATTTACAACTTTACTTCTGTGGATCTATTTTTTCGAAACGAATTTTAATCGTTTCAGCTCTTTCTTCTATCTCATGGACCTTTTGGTAAAATAAATAATAAAAGGCGGCCATTCTGAGTTTATCGAAGAACCGCCCTTTTGTTCATAAGTATTGCTCGTCCTCATAATACCATTCGTTATAATGTTCTATGGTCTTTATCGCAGTAGCCGCATCTCCGCAGGCTGTCACTATCTGTCTTTGTTTCTTCGCGATAATGTCTCCCGCGGCAAATATTCCCGGTATATTAGTTCTCATTTCAAGATCGGTAATAATATATCCGCCTTCATCCTTGTTTACTATCCCCGGAACATAATCCGTTCCCGGTATATATCCGACAAATACAAATACGCCGTCAACCTTAAAATCCGTAACTTCGGAGGATTTCAGATTTTTAATTTTGATATTATTAACCACAGGTGTGCCTTCGATACCTTCAATTACGCTGTCCCATATAAAATCAATCTTCGGATGCTTAATTGCCTTTTCCTGAATGATCTTATCAGCTCTCAATCTATCCCTTCTGTGAATAATCGTCACTCTCTTCGCAAATTTCGTAAGATACAGACCTTCTTCAACGGCAGAGTCTCCCCCGCCCACAACGGCAATATGCTTTTCTCTGAAAAAAGCACCGTCACAGGTCGCACAGTAAGAAACCCCCCTTCCGATATGCTCATCTTCACCCTGGCATCCGATCCTCCTCGGAGACGATCCTGAAGCAATCAGAACAGATTTAGTTTTATATTCGTTTGTATCTGATTTAATAGAATGACCGTTCGTGCCTGCTCCAACTTCTATAGAAAGAACCTCCTCGCTCCTGATCTCAAGCCCGAAATCCCTTGCCTGCTTTTCCATCTGCATAACCAAGTCAGGTCCACCGATATTCGGAATACCCGGATAATTTTCAACTTCGGCAGTAATGGAAACATTTCCGCCCGGCATCATTTTTTCAAGCATAACGACATTAAGTTTGGATCTTGCGGCATACATACCCGCAGTCAAACCTGCCGGTCCTCCGCCTATGATGATCAAATCGTACATATATCCCTCCATTAATTACCCGATAATAAGTAAAACCAAATACGGTATCAGGTTGAATATTATGAACATAATCTTGAATAATCCGATGAAAGAATACATTATCAGTGCATAATGTTCTTTTTTTTTCGTAGGAAAGATCCATGTCTGGCTCTTAAATACCAGGTTCGGAATGATCGTGAAGATCAGCGTCCATAATATAAGCACCGATCCGTCAATTATAGTACACCACATAAAGAAATCTTTCAACATTTGGATATCCATGATGAACCTCCTTTTATTATACCTTGATAATATACTGTATTTTCCGCTAAACCGCTACGCCTTTTACAAATACATCAACGAATTCTTTCATTCTGGCGATGATCCTGTCCCCTATTTCACGGGCTTTAAGGATGCTCGGTCTGGAGTCAAGGCATTTGAACACTTCGTCGCGCAGAGGTTCCTGTTCGCTGTAAATATACGCGTCAATAAGCGCTTTGAACTGTTTCTGATCCAGTTTCTCCTCTTCGCAGATTTTACCGAGAGCGAGAACTTTCTGATCGTTCCAGTACCTTTCAAATTCATCCGGGATCGTATCAATATCTTCGATAAGCGGCAGATTCTCGTTTATGAACTTCTCGATAAGTTCGCGCTTGCTTCTGAGTTCGATATCCCCCGTCAGCATTGCGATTATATTTAATTTCTGCTGTTCCGCATCGGCTTTATCAGCGTTGCCAAGCTTTGCGAGCAGTTTTAAGATATACGCTACATTTATGACATCCCTGTGTATGAGTTCAAGCTCGAAATCAACATCTTCGAGGATTGAAGTTTTATCTTTTTTGTGTTCGCTTTTTACTTTATCATAAAGATCGAGATATTTACTTTTGTAGTCTTCAAATTTCCGTTCGGTCATCGGCAGGTCGTCCCATGAGAAATCGGAATAGGAACGCAGTACATTCAAAATTCTCATTATTGTTCTGAATGTCTGTATAAACTCAAGCTGTTTTTCTTCGTCCTGCAGATCGTTTACGCTTTGAACGGTCGGGGCTATTCTTAATAATTCCGCATAAGCCATTGAGAACTTGCTGACGATCTTTTCATAATCAGGCAGAATTATTTCTTCTATCGCCTCTTTTTTTGAAAATAGAGTTATAGCTTCGTCAGTTGCTGATTTGAGATTCCTGAAGCATAGAATATTCCCCTGCGATTTCTGTTCGCCCAAGATCCTGTTCGTTCTTGAATATGCCTGAATTATTCCGTGATACCGCAGATTTTTATCAACATACATCGTATTGACTTTTTTCGCGTCGAAGCCGGTAAGGAACATATTTACGACAAGCAGAATATCAAGCCTGTCTTTATCGTTAAATCCCTCTTTTTCCCTGTCCTTGATCCTCTTGCTTATATCTTTGAAATAATTTTCAAATTTCCTGTCATCTTTTGTATTATAATTCGTGCCGAACAGAGCGTTATAATCGGTAATAAAATCATCGAGCTTTTCACGGGTATGTTTTGTTCCGTACAAAGCCTGCGATTCCGCCACCATGGAATATTCGATTTCAGGCATAATCCCCGTTGCCT
>JAKLPX010000303.1 GCA_022013635.1 Candidatus Delongbacteria bacterium | reverse complement strand
GACCATTCTTGAAAATTTTGAAGATGTTTTAGCTGATAAAAAGAATTCAAATCATAAATCTGAACTTTTAGAACTTGTTCAATCCCACGGATTCGAACCTCCGACTTATGAAATATCCAAAGAAGAAGGTCCGGAACACGACAAAACATTTACCATTAATGTTATTATCAATAATAAGATTATTGCTGAAGGCAGATCATCCTCTAAAAAGAGGGCAGAACAGGAAGCAAGCTCAAATGCTCTAAAAAAAATCAATAATAATCCGAATTATTTCAGTTAAATTATAAATATTAGCAGAATTGTTCTGATTTGTGGCAATTTTATTTATTTTTTCTTATATTTACAAAGAGAGTTAAAATGAATAGGACAATAAAAATGAAAAATATAATGCCCTCTTTAAAAATAGGCGATTTAATAATACCGAAACCTATTATTCAGGGCGGTATGGGAGTGGGTATATCGTTGTCCGGTCTTGCGGCGGCTGTTGCAAACGAAGGCGGGATTGGAGTTATTGCATCGGTAGGAATTGGTCTGTTGGAAGATGACTTTGAAGATAATTACCAGTTAGCCAATCAAAGAGCTTTGCGAAATGAGATCAGAAAAGCGAAGGCTAATTCAAAAGGAATTATCGGATTAAATGCAATGGTCGCATTAACCGACTTTAAAGAAATAATAAATATAGCCATTGACGAAAAGATTGATATTTTATTTTGCGGAGCCGGATTGCCGATAGATATTCCGCATGAAGTAGGGATTAAAAGGCTGATAGAATCAAAAGTAAAAACCGTGCCTATTGTTTCTTCAGGGCTGGCTACAAAGATAATTCTGCGCAAATGGGACAGGAATTTCGGGATCATACCTGACGCATTTGTGGTTGAAGGTCCTCTTGCGGGAGGTCATTTGGGATATAAAAGAGAAGACCTTGAGCTAGATAAAAACATTTTGGAAAATATTATTCCTAAAGTGATAGCGGAAATCAAACCGTTTGAAGATAAGTATAATAAAGAAATTCCGGTTATAGCCGGTGGAGGCATATATACCGGCATGGATGTGTACAATATCCTAAAAAATACCGGCGCAAAAGCGGTTCAGATGGGAACGAGATTTGTCGGGACTAAAGAATGCGATGCGACAGACGAATTTAAAAACGAATATCTGAAATGCAAAGAGGATGATATCGTAATAATCAACAGTCCTGTGGGGCTGCCTGGCAGAGCGATAAGAAACGAATTTTTAATAAATGTAGAACACAAAAAAGAGAAGATCAGATGTCCATGGATATGTTTAAAAAGCTGTAATATTAAAACTGCCCACTATTGTATCGGACAGGCTTTGGCAAACGCAAAAAAAGGCAATCTCGAAAAGGGATTCGCATTCTGCGGAGCAAACGCTTACAGGATTGATAAAATTGTAAGTGTTCACGAGCTTTTCGAGGAACTTGAAAAGGAATATTCTGAAGCGGTTGAATCAGAAAATATTTAATTTATCATTGGAATTTTTACTAATGTGCGTTTCTAAAAGCCCCACTCACAACTATTTCATATCCAAAATAAAGACTTTTGTTTCGGCGTCGGCATGTACCTGACCGTCGCAAACGAGTTCCGCTTGAACTAATATCAGCCTTCTTTTTATTTCTACCACTTTTGCAGTAAGAAATATTTCTTTTTCAGTAGGCACGGGTTTTTTGAATTTTACATTTATCTCGGCTGTAACGCCATTTGTTGATATTTTTCTGCACGCGTAAATGCTGACTTCATCAAGAAGTGTTGAAATTATTCCGCCGTGAACGATACCTGCCCATCCCTGATAATCAGATGGGATCACCAGCCTTGCGGAAGCGGAATTGTTGTCGTTTACGGTAAAATTGGCATGTAGCCCTATATTATTTTTGTCTCCGCAGACAAAGCAAAATGCATCATCTTCTACTTTCATTTCATGCTTTCCGAGAATTTTCTTACTATGTCTTTATCGTCCGATCTTTCAAGCACATTACCGACTACAATGAAATCAGCGCCCGCCTCAACGAGTGTTTTCGCATATTCGGGTGTTCTGATACCGCCTCCGACGATAAGCGGTACGGATATTTCAGCTTTTACTGCCGCAATAATTTCGGGCGATACAGGATTTTTTGCCCCGCTTCCCGCTTCAAGATAAACAAATCTCATACCTATCATTTCGCCTGCAAGGGCGTGAGCCACAATATTCGGAATGTTAGATGCCGGTAATGGTTGAGTCCTGCTGACTCTCTCGACAGAAGTCCTGTAACCGCATTCAATTAAAAGGTATGCAGTCGGCAGTACTTTCAACCCCATTTTTTTCACGAACGGCGCGGCTTTCACATGATGCTCTATAAGATAATCGGGATTTCTTCCGCTTATCAGAGTAATGAAAAGAATCCCGTCGGCATTCGGTGTAACCTGTTCTGACGATCCCGGAAAAAGTATTAAAGGGATTTTCGAATTATCCCTGATCTCCTTTGCCAATGCATGAATATTATTTTTTACCGGCTGACTGCTTCCGAAGAAAAACGCATCCGCCCCCTGTTTCTGATAAATATTTACCTTATCTTTAACTTCACCGATTTCTATCTTATCCGGATCAATAAGAACAATAAGCCCTGCCCTGTAACCTTCTTTTTTTATTAACAATCCAGTATCCTTCATTTCTTTACGATATATTTTCTACCCTTATAAACAGTATTTTTCGATAGATCGTTGATGTCCTTGAAGTCGCTTTCAGACATCTTAAATTTACTTGCAATTTTACCTATGGAATCGCCCGATTTTGCCGTATAATACTGATAATTATAACCTTTTATCAATAAAACGGCGCCGGGGAAAAGATATTTTTTACCGGTATCTTTAGGGTTCCATTCCTTCAAATCAGCTACGGTTACACCGGCGAAG
>JAKLPX010000302.1 GCA_022013635.1 Candidatus Delongbacteria bacterium | reverse complement strand
GACATTTATTTTTTCAACCAATTCTTTTGATTTTTGCTCTTCTTCAATGACAATAGTTTCTCTGAAATCTATCTCTTTAATCAAAGCTTCATATTCTTTATTGTTCGTAACCATATTTCTCTGAGTTTTATACTTTTCGAGCATAATCTTTGAGTTTTCTATGGCGTTTTTTGACTCCCTCAACGCTTCGTCCAACTCGTTTTTGGTGTTTTCCAGCTCGGTTACTTCTGAATTAATAACTTCAATCTCACTCGTCAATTCGTTAACAATATAAGGCAAATTTCCCTTTGATTTTTCAATTGCCGTAATTTTGCTGTCTATACTTTGAAGTTCTGCCAGTTTTTTGATTTTTTCCTGCATTTTTTCCTGCATTTTTTTCTCCTGCTAATTTAATTCTGATAAATTTTTTACAATATCCTTATCATTTTTTGACTCTTCAATTTTAGTTTCTTCGCCGATATTACTCTCTAAATAATCTTTTAAACCTTTTTTTGCAAATTGTTCCGTTGAGTGATGAGTCGCATCAATTACATTGATGTAATAAGAGGCTTCCTGATATAAGTGATGATTAAATTCTGATGTAAGAAAAACATCTGCTCCATTTTTATAAGCGTCTATCCAACAACCCGCACCGCTTCCTCCGCATACTGCTATCTTAGATATTTTCTTCTTTTCGTCTTTTACTGCAACTCTCAAGGTATCGGTTCCAAGTTTTTCTGAAACTTTTTTGCATAATTCTTTAAGTGTAATTTTCTTCTTTAAATCTCCGATGGCGCCCAGACCGAAATTATCTGAATTATTGTCCAGCGGATAAAAATCTATAACCGGTTCTTCATAAGGATGAGCGGCTTTAACCGCCTTAAGAATTTTATCCTTATTCCAATCACTGACAACGGTTTCTATTTTAATCTCTTTTATCTTTTCTATCTTACCTCTTTTCCCGATGTAAGGATTTGCGCCATCTCCCGGTCTGAAATTACCCTCTCCTGAGTATGAAAAGTAGCAGTGATCATATTTTCCTATTGCGGCACCGTCCGCATCATCAATAGCCGTCTTTATTTTTTCAGCTGACTCTGAAGGGCAATAGATACAGATCTTGTAAAGTTCGTTTATTTCAATATCTTTGATCTCTTTGATAGGTATCAATGGCTTAACATTCGTTAATCCTATCTCTTTCGCCAATAGAAAACTTACTCCGTTAATATTCAAATCATAATTTGTATGACACGAAATAAGTGCAATATCGTTCTTGATTAAAAATCTTATGATGTCTGAATAATAATATCCTTCTACAAGACTGTTAACAGGTTTCTTAAACAAAGGATGGTGCGAAACGATCAGGTTGCATCCCTTCTTCTTAGCCTCTTTCGCCACTTCCAGCGACGGATTAAGCGCAGTTAATATTTTAGATACAACCGCGTCTTTATTTCCTATAAGCAAACCCGAAGGATCGTTTTTCCACTGAACCGACGGTATGATTTCCTTATTTAGAATATTTAGTACTTCCGCTACTTTCATCATTTCTCCAAATTACAAAAAAAGGCGCTTTGCGCCAATTCTTTTGTGGGGCTACAGGGACTTGAACCCCGGACCAATAGATTATGAGTCTACTGCTCTAACCGACTGAGCTATAGCCCCGGTACTGCAGTTCTGCAGGATACCAAATATAATTCTCTCGACCCTATTTGTCAAGAATTTTTACAGTTTAATTTTCCTGTTGATTATCTCGAAAATACTGCGGACGAAGCCTGCTTCTTTCTTGTTTAATTTCATCCGGCGGAAGATGTGTCTTACATTTTCTCTGATCTGCAGTTTATTGTCGGATTTTTCCATGAGTTTATTCTGAATAACTTTATCAATTAAACTGAATAATTCTTCTTTACCGGCGACATCAATCAACTCTTCGTTTTGTTCCGATTCTGATTGCTTTCGTTTTGATATTTCATATAATGCTAACATTACGGCGCCTGCGATGTTTAGCGATGAATATTCTTTCTCTGTAGGAATGACGACAAGTTTATCGGTAAGATCGGTTTCTTCGTTTATCAGACCGTTGGTTTCATTTCCGAACATCAGACCGACTTTTGTGTTTTCAGGTAATTCCGAAATTTCATTTACCATTTCTTCTGGAGTGATCACCTTATAAAATCTTCTTTTTCTTGCAGTAAATGCATATACAACATTACAGTCGCTCACTTCACTTTTCAGGTCTTCGCTATATCTCAAATGTCGAATATGATCCTTAGCTCCGGCGCACATTGTTAATATTTCTTCATCGGAAAAATTCATCTGGTTCACAGAGACTATATCATTAAAACCGAAGTTCTTCATTGTACGAAGGATCGAGCCGACATTTCCGGGCGACCAGATCCTGCAAAGTATGATCTTTAGATTTTCTTTTTTCATAGGCATAAAAAAGGGCGTAAAAGAACGCCCTTTTCGGTCATCCGTTTTGTTTTATAAATATCTATAGAAAGCTTTGTAAGCTTTGTAAGTATGGTAAATATCCGCTTTTGAAGCTACTTCAAACGGAGAGTGCATTGACAAAAGCGCTGTCCCGCAGTCAACGACATCCATTCCGTATTTGGCAAGATATTTAGCTATTGTTCCGCCTTCGCCCTGATCAACTTTGCCGAGTTCGGTCGTTTGCCACAAAACTTTGTCTTTATTGAAAGCTTTTCTGATATCGGCAACAAATTCGGCATGAGCTTCGTTCGAACCGCTTTTACCCTTTGAACCTGTAAACTTAGTCAGACATACGCCGTATCCTATTTTTGCGCCGTTCATAGGTTCGAAAACACTTTTCCACTCAGGATCTATACCTGCGTTAACATCCGACGATAAAAGTTTAGAATTTTCCAGAGCTTTTATAAGCACATTATAATCGTTGTTTCCATGAAGTTGCAATATATCGTTAACCATTCTTTCAACGATATTTGAATCAGCTCCGGAGTTACCTGCCGAACCGATCTCTTCTTTGTCGAAGAATACCATCATTATATTTTTCTTGAATTCGTTTTCCTTCATATCGAGAATTGCTTTTAATCCCAAATATGCGCAAATTCTGTCGTCTTGTCCGTGAGCTCCGACAAAACTTCTGTCGAATCCGATGTCTTTTGCTTCGCCGGCAGGTACCAATTGAAGTTCAGAAGAAACGAAATCCTCTTCTATTATTCCGTATTCTCTGTATAAATAATCCAGAATCGCAAGTTTAATTGAATCTTTTTCGCTTTTGAATTTATATGGAATTGATCCGACAAGAATATTCAACTGCTCGCCTTCTACAATAGTATCCGGTGTTTTCTTGTATTGGTCTTGGGCAAGGTGAGGTAAAATATCGTTGATCGTGAAAACAAAGTCATTAGGTTTTTCGCCGATTGAAACATTTATTATCTTACCGCTTTCAGTTACAATTACGCCGTGAAGAGCCAATGGTCTTGTTACCCATTGATATTTT
>JAKLPX010000301.1 GCA_022013635.1 Candidatus Delongbacteria bacterium | reverse complement strand
GTGTCGCGGTCATATCTTCTTGAAAGAATGTTTACGAACTGTGCCACAGCTATGGTCATATATGTGATTGTAGTGGCTCTGTAATATAATTCGTGATTGTTCACAAGTTCAATTCCCATGCGGTTTATGAAGTAACCGAAGTTGGCAAAAGCCAGTCCGCCCATTAGAACGCCGAAAAATATGATTTCAAGCCCTGAATATTTATTGATTATATGCTCATCTCTACTTCTCGGAGGGGAGATCATAAGTTCCTTATAGCCGGGATCGAATGTTAATGCTGTTAACGGTAATATCTCTGCGAGTAAGTCTATCGCAAGTATCTGGATAGCAAAAATAGGTATCGGCCAGCCGAAGTATGATACTCCGAATAAACCCATCAGAACTGCTGCAAGCTCGGCTCCGTTACTTGTAAGCGATGCTACAACGGTTTTCTTAAGGTTGTAATAAATAGTCCTGCCTTCTCTGATCGCATGTACAAGGGTAGGAAAACTATCATCGAGTAAAATAAGTTCGGCAGCCTCCTTAGACACATCGGTACCCATCTGACCCATGGCAACTCCGATATGCGCGCTTTTAAGCGCAGGTGCATCGTTCACACCGTCGCCTGTAACCGCAACAATCTTGCCCTGTTTTTTTAGAAGTTTGACTATACGAAGTTTGTTTTCAGGCGAAACCCGTGAATATATCAAAGAAGAATTTTCATTCATTATCCGGCTTAATTCTTTGTCAGAAATTTCATCCATTTCTGCGCCGGTCAGAACTTTTACATCCTCACCGGTTTGAGAGAGTTCGATCTCCTTTCCGATAGCCTGAGCTGTGATCGCGTGATCACCCGTCATTATTATGGTATCTATATGTGCCTCATGCGCGCTGATGATCGCTTCTTTTACGCCTTCTTTTGGCGGATCTATCATTGCCGTTAATCCAAGAAAGACTACATCTCTCTCAACATTCTCTATCACATAATCCGTCATGTCTCTATTCAGCTTCCTGAAGGCTACTGCGATCACACGAAGAGCCTGTTTTGAATATTCTTCATTTATTTTTAATAAATTGTTTTTATCTTCATCCGTGATAGGAACTTCTTTGCCGTTCTTTAAGATGAATTTGGCAATTTCCAGAATACTGTCCAAAGCTCCTTTCATCGTAAGAACCTGATCTTCGCCGAACTGACGGACGGAACTCATTCTCTTTCTGACAGAATCGAAGCCGAATTCGTGTAATTCAGGATTTTCTTCATCTTCTTTTGGTGATCTTGTTCCGAGTTTAGTCGAAAGAGTTATCAGCGCAGCTTCGGTAGGATCTCCGATCGGGTACCAGTTCGCATGATCTTTGTCCGGCTCATGTATCTCTGCATTAGATGCCATCGTAGCCGCATCAAACATTATCTCGATCTCATCTATCTGATCTTTTGTCAGTTCTTTTCCCTCACTGTCAAGAATAGAACCCTTAGGCTCATAGCCGACACCGGTGATCTCATATTCTTTTCCGTCGAACCAGACTTTCGTGACTGTCATTTCGTTCTTGGTCAGTGTGCCTGTTTTATCTGTCGCTATTACATTTGTTGAACCGAGAGTTTCAACTGCGGAAAGTTTCTTTACCACAGCATTCTTCTTTGAAAGCAGATTTACGCCCTGATATAATGCAACGGTTATCTGCATCGGTAATGCCTGAGGAACGACGGCCACCGCTACGCCTATTGCGTAGATCAAAGCTACATTAAGCGAAAAGTCAAGATATATGCTTCCTCCGAATAGAAAGATAGCTACAATAACCGCAAAAAATGTCAGCCTGTTAGCCACGGCCTGAAGCTCCTTTTGAAGCGGAGAAACGGATTTATCCTGTTCCTGGGTCATGTCGGCGATCTTACCCATTTCAGTATTCATTCCTGTAGCCGTCACGATCCCTTTTCCGTTCCCGGACACGACATTCGTGCCGAGATAAGCCATATTATCCCTGTCGCCCAGCGGACAGTCTTTTTTCAGCGTATTTATATGCTTATTCTGCGGTAATGATTCACCTGTTAGAGAAACATCATTCGTTTTCATATTGAACGATTCGATTATCCTTATATCAGCCGGTACTTTATCGCCTTCCTCGAGAACAATTACATCACCGGGCACAAGATGTTCCTGATGAAGCTCTTTCAGATCTCCGTCTCTGATAACTTTCGATGGCGACTGAATAAGTTTTTTTAATGAATCAACGATCTTTTCAGCTTTAAATTCCTGAACAAATCCGATTACAGCGTTAACAAAAACGATAATGAGCATAATAGTGCCGTCGCTGTAACTGCCGATAGAAAAAGAAATCCCTGCCGCTACAAGCAGAAGTATCATAAAAACATCTTTCAGCTGAAGCAAAAATTTTACGATATTAGAGACTTTCTTACCCGAAACCAGCTCATTTTTACCGTATTCGGCTATCCGAGATTCTGCATCCGAAGTTGAAAGTCCCGTATGCGTAGTTTTCAGCTCTTTATATATATCTTCAATGTTCTTTATATACCATTTATTATCCGGCAACCTGATACTCCTTTATGAAATTTTCATCTTTTTATAAACATTCAGGGCGTTATCATAAAAAACTTTCTCATGATGCTCTTCCGGAACGATAAGTTTACATAAACCGATATAGGTCTTCATTTTCGAGAGCGGCCAGTCTGAACCGTAAAGGAATTTATCATACCTGTTCGCAAAAATAAAAGAAGTCCTGTACATATTCAAAAATAATTCTTTGGAAGTGAAAAACTTAAACCTTGCATCATTGCCTACCAATAATCCCGAAAGGTCAGAATAAACATTCTCATTTTTATAAACGATCTCCGCAGTGTCCATCAACCACGGATTTCCCAGATGACATATAACGATCTTCATAGAAGGATATCTGCAAGCCAGTTCATCAATAGTCAGCGGGTGCGAATATTTCAACAATCCGTTGTCACTGTAAGTATCTCCTGTATGAAAAGATACCGGAATATCATACTTCAAAGCCAGTTCATAAACAGGTTCATATATAGCGTCCGTAAAATAATATTGATAATATCCGCCATAGATCTTAATTCCAACGCAATCCGGCCTCTGAACAGTTTCTTCCAGACGGATCAGATTATCTTTCGTCAGCTTATACGGATTAACTCCCGCGCTAAAATAGAAATTTACCGGCATTTCATCAAGATCAAAATTCATAGGCGTTTCTGCATCATTATCGGGAAACCCTGACTTCCTGCTCTCAGACAATCCCATACACACGCCCGCAACCACCTGATTTTCTTCAGCTTCCTTAATAAATCCTTTTCTTGAATAATCCACTCCATTCTTTGCGGCTATCTCATAAAAGACTTCTATGTTTGAATAGTGAAAATGCGCGTCAATGATCTTCATAAGTTACCCCCGTTTAAATCATTCCGAAATATAGGTGATTTTTACCGAAATAAAAACAAAAAATAATCTTGTAATTGCTTTGGGCAAAGATTATAATACAAATCTGAGATAATACGCAGCAGCAAAATCTTCCCCTTTTTCTTTGACTTACATTCATTATCTTATTAAATTGAGCAATACTTTAAAAATGGATTTGAAATGGCACTAAGCTGGAATGAAATAAAAGAACGGGCTACGCACTTTTCAAAGGAATGGGCGGATGCTTTTAATGAAGACGCAGAAGCGAAAACTTTTTTATATGAATTCTTTAATGTATTCGGTATAAGTCAGCGTAAAGTTTCTAATTTTGAACACAGGGTCAAGAAGCTTGATGATCACGAAGGCTACATTGATCTGTTCTGGCCTCAGACGATCTTGATCGAAATGAAGAGCAAAGGTAAAAATCTTGACAAAGCATATCAGCAGGCAAGAGACTACTTAAAAGCTATAAAGCAGGAAGAATTACCGAAATATATTCTTGTATCTGATTTTGAGCACTTTAAGCTTTACGACCTTGAAGAAGATAAATTGATTGAATTTATGCTGCCTGACCTTGTAAACAATGTTCAACATTTTGGATATTTGCTAGGCTATCAGAAAAAGATTTACAAGGAACAAGATCCAGCCAATATTAAAGCTGCAGAATTTATGGGAAAGCTTCACGACCGATTGAAAGACATAGGATATACCGGTCACCCATTAGAAGTTTACCTTGTACGAATTCTATTTTGCCTGTTCGCTGAAGATACGACAATTTTCAATAAAGAGCAATTTCAGGATTATATTGCACAACGGACTAATGTGGACGGAAGCGACCTTGCAGCAAAACTGCAGGAGCTTTTTCAGGTGCTAAACACGCCTCATGACAAACGATTTAAAAATCTTGATGAACAGCTTTCTGACTTTCCTTATGTCAACGGAAAATTATTTGAAGAGATACTTCCTACAGCCAGCTTTGATTCAAAGATGCGTAAAGCGCTTCTTGACTGCTGTTATATTGACTGGAGCAAGATCTCCCCCGCTATTTTCGGGTCAATGTTCCAAAGCGTAATGAATCCGACCGAACGGAGGAACTTCGGGGCGCATTACACAAGCGAAACCAACATACTTAAACTCATCAAACCTCTTTTTCTTGACAACCTTTGGGCCGAATTCGAATCTGTAAAGAACAACAAAAATAAACTTTCAGAATTTCATAAAAAATTAAGCACTTTAAAATTCCTTGACCCTGCCTGCGGCTGCGGGAATTTTCTTGTCATTACATACCGTGAGTTACGATTGCTTGAACTTGAAATACTCAGGGTACTGTACAAGACCGAACAGGTTCTTGATGTCAGAGATATAATCTGGCTAGATGTAGATCAGTTCTACGGAATCGAACTCGAAGAATTTCCAGCAAGGATCGCTGAAGTCGCAATGTGGCTGATTGACCACCAAATGAATATGCAGATAAGCAATGAGTTCGGACAATATTTTATTCGTCTGCCTCTTTTAAAATCAGCTATGATCGTAAACGGTAATGCTTTAAGAATTGACTGGCAAAGCCTTCTTAATCCGGTAAATACTGTTGACATTGTAGTAAAACACGCAAATATTTATCTCGTTAGTGAAAAACTCCCACCGGAATACGGTACAGTGAATGTCCAAACTGAAACTTTAAAGATTCATAAAGGATTAAAACCTGAGAACGAATCGCAAGTCAGGTTTGATTACATCTTAGGAAATCCGCCTTTTGTGGGTAAAAAAGAACAAAATTCAGAACAAAAAGAAGATATGGAATTGATCTGGTCAGGAGTAAAAGGAGCAGGCGTTCTCGATTATGTAACATCATGGTATTTCAAAGCTGCTCAATATATTCAGAATTCAAATACGAGAGTTGCATTCGTATCTACGAACTCTATTTCACAAGGTGAACAGGTTGGTATATTGTGGAAACTGTTGTTCAGTAAATTCAACATTAAAATTCATTTCGCACATAGAACTTTCAAATGGAGTAATGAAGCTAAAGGTAAAGCTGCTGTTCATTGTGTAATAATAGGCTTCGCCGGCTATGACTTAAATAATAAAAGCATTTTTGAGTATGAAGATGTAAAAGGAGAAGCACACCAGAAAATAGTAAAAAATATAAGCCCCTATTTGATCGAAGGGAAAGAGATAACTCTAGAGAATAGAAAATCGCCAATCTGTCGAGTATCAGAGATGAACTACGGGAGTATGCCTATAGACGCGGGAAATCTTATTCTGTCTGATGAAGAGAAAGAAAATGCTTTGAAGAGTGAACCTTTTATCAATGATGTAATTAAGCGCTATACCGGAGGAGATGAATTTATCAACAATAAAAAACGGTGGTGCTTATGGTTAATAAATATTGAACCTAATTTTATAAGGAAATCAAATTTTATACTTGACCGGATAGAAAAGACAAGGAAATTCAGACTTAGCAGCGGAAGGGAAGCAACCAACAGACTGGCCGAGACTCCAATGCTTTTTGGAGAAATAAGACAGCCGGTTACCAATTATATAATCATTCCTAAAGTTTCGTCCGAAAACAGGAAATATATACCAATCGGAATTTTAGAACCAGCAATAATTACAAGCGGCAGTGCGTTGATTATCCCAAATGCCAATTTATTTATGTTTGGTATCATGACTTCTGTAATGCATATGGTTTGGATGAAATCAACTTGTGGAAGAATGAAAAGTGATTTTCAATATTCCGCAAGTATCGTTTATAACAACTTCCCGTGGCCTGAAAGTGCTACTAGAGTACAGGAAATAAATATCGAGAAAGCCGCACAAAAGGTTTTAAATACGAGAACCTTATTCCCAAACAGTTCACTCGCTGAGCTTTATGATCCATTAGCAATGCCGCCGGAATTAGTAAAAGCTCACAACGAGCTGGATAGAGCTGTTGATCTGGCTTATCGGTCACAGCCGTTTGTCAGCGAAGCTAACCGTATGGAATTTC
>JAKLPX010000300.1 GCA_022013635.1 Candidatus Delongbacteria bacterium | reverse complement strand
TTTTTTATAAGCTGTGATTTAATACCATTTATTGTATGATAATCGAATGTGCTGTTTATTGAAGCGGAAGATATTCCGACTGAGTTTAAAAAATCAACTTGGTCTTTCATAAGTGATAAGAGAGGAGAAATGACAATGGTTAAGCCATCTTTCATAACGGCAGGTAATTGAAAACAAAGGGACTTTCCTCCACCGGTCGGCATAATAACTAAAACATCGTGATGATTCATAACATCATTAATAATTTCTTCCTGCAAAGGAAGAAAATCGGTATATCCAAAATATTTCTGTAACGATGCAAGCATATTCTCCCCTATATACGGTGCAATTTGTCTCATATTCTCTCCACATGTACCAGAAACAACAAAATCGGGACAAATAAGCAAATACTTTTATTTATAACTGCTTTCCTTATACCACGAATAGAAGAAATACCCTAACGGTGCTAACGAAACCGAAAACGACACATCTCTGAATGTATCCGCACTTACTGCTTTATCATACAAATCTTCTGCTTCTTTTGTCGTGGAAGTACAGGCTTCATAATCATCATAATAACCGTTTCCTGACATATAAAAATAACCACCGGCACCTGCTGACAACACAAAAGCTCCAAGCGAATACCATTTCTGTTTCTTCCAAAAATCCCTCTTTTCTTTTTGCGAACCTTCGTAAGTCTGCATTGTCAGTCTTAAAGTCTTATTATCGCCTTCCGATAACGAAAAATTCTCGCTTTTATCAAGAAAGCCGTCGAATGTCAGCCTGAGATTGTAATTGCCGATCAATAGAGGAATAACCGCAGGAGTTTTTCCTTTTTCCTCATCGTTTAAAAATATTTTAGCACCTTTCGTTTCGACTGGTTCAGAGAAAATATTTACGCTTCCCATTATCGGGTCAGGAGCAAGATCAATCACCTGGTCTCTTCCGATATTCACATAAACTTCCTTTTCGTGATCTCTGTGCTTTTCTCTTTTTGCTGTTACCATATATTTACCGGGAGGCACATTTCCTTTAAATTCAGACTTGCCTTTCCTATCGCCGTTTATATAGATATCTGAATCCTCGGCTTTTATTACGAGAGTTCCGAAATTCTTATTCATCATGAAGGTTTTATCCGCTGTCTTTTCATCAAATATTTCAATCTGATCCTCATAATCCGACCAAAGCTCCATCGTAAGCTTGACCGTATATTTTCCCGACCTTGCTTTTCCTATCGTAAATGGTGTTTTTCCTACCGGTTTCCCGTTTAACGATACAACTGCACCCGAAGGCTCGGATTTTATAATAAGCCTGCCAAAATTCGGCTTCATTTTGAACACTACATCCTTCTCATCACCGTCCTTAAACTCGATCTCCTGAGTTTCCGTGTGATAGTAATCCAGTTCAGCTTGAAAAATATGCTTTCCGCTTTCTATCTTTGTTTTTGCGACTGAATTTTCCGAAAGATAAACCCCGTCAAGATACAGCTTTGTCCCTGCCTGATCAGCCTTAACCGAATAATACCCGAATTTAGGTTTTAATTTTATAACGGGAAGATCCATCGTCTGACCTTCTTTTACGGTAAACGATTTATCCTGAGGATAATAAAAATTCTTCCTCAGAGTAAGAGAATATTCACCCGCGATCAGCGATTCCTGCATGGGAGTAATACCGAACTTCTGCCCGTTCAAAAATATTTCCGCTCCCGCGGGGTCTGAGCTTATAACTACGAGAGCAGGAAGTTTCAGTTTTGTCTGATTGCTTCCCTGAACAAGCTCAACATCTATTTCCCTGTCTTCCATTACGCTTATCTTCTGCTTTTTGTCAACGAACCCGTCCTTAATAAACGAAAATTCATAATCACCTTTCGCCAGCCAGTTCTCTGATATCTTGCCCGGTGCCTGAACAGGAGCTGAAGTCCCTTTCCCGATATACACGCCCGAAACATTTAACTTGAAAGTGATCTTATGCAGATCGCCCATCATACTCCCCGCTCCTTCCGTACTCAATTTAAGCACATAGACCATATCCGATTCGATACCCGGTTCAAGAACGAACTCGAAAGGCGAAAAGCCCTCCTTTGATATCTTGACAAACTTCTCTCCCGGTGACAAGTACACCCAGAACTCCCCCGGATGCGACTTGTCCGTCTCCACAACACCGAGATTCGCATTTACCAAAAGCCCAGCCTGATCCGAATATATCTTCAAAAGCCCCGTCTTGTTGCCGTTATCGTCCGTAATGGAACTCTGCCGCGCGTCCATATCGCTCATATCGGAGCTGTACGAAATTTTCTTAAAGTTTGATCCGAACACCAGCCCGATTGTGATCAGGATCAGTAGAATTGATTTTTTCATCGTTTATGCCTCATTTAGTGTTATACCCTAATTTATACCCTAATTTATACCCTAATTTATACCCTAATTTATACCCTAATTTTCCAAGATCCTGATTTTCTTGAACCTTCGTGAACAATCAAACCCGCTTCTCTTAGTTTTTTTAATTGCCACTCAATTGCTTTTTTTGTAACTCCTATTGCTGAAGCTATACCGGCTGTAGTTATCGTACTGTCATTTTTTATAAGTTCGAGTATTTTCTGAGAAGTTTTCTCGTTTTCTCCGAAGTTTTCTTCAGTTTTCTCCGAAGTTTTAACCCCTGACTCTACCCCTGACTCTACCCCTGACTTTACCCCTGACTTTACCCCTGACTTTTCAACTTGCGGAGTGACTTGTCTGCTGAAAGTAGCAGTAAGAAAATTTGAAAATTTGAA
>JAKLPX010000299.1 GCA_022013635.1 Candidatus Delongbacteria bacterium | reverse complement strand
ATCCTGTTGCAACGGGATCGCGAACAAAGATAATTGTAAGCTGAATAGTAGAAATAATAGGGTTTTAAAGTTTGGTTTTTTCATTTGTAGATAGCCTCATTATATTCACTTTATCGCAGGTTTTACATTTCCACATACAGCCACTCACTTTATTTCATTCTATCAATCAATTCTTTCTTCAGCCATAAAACAGCTGCACTCTGATCGTAGTTTATTCCTGTCCTTAACAGTGCTGTCATATCACCCGAAAAATTCGGATCGTTTTCTTTATCTTTGATATTTAAAAGGAATTCTTTTTTACTTGGTGGTTTTCCTGCAGAGAATGTCATGTATTTGTTGTAACAAGTCAAAATTTGGTCATAATTGAGATCATACATTAAATTTGAATAGTAAATGTCAAATAAATCTCGCCCTTTACTACGCTGATACAAAGCTCTTAATTTTGTTCCTAAAAGTTCATTAAGATTATATGTCCGGATAGCAGTTTTTCCGGAAAACCAACCATTTTCAACTTCAAAAGGAAATTCAACCCATTCAAGCACATTGAAATGCTCAATCTGGTTGAATTCTTTCCATGGTGAATTTACTTGCCACTTAGCTATAAACGGTTTTGGTATTATAGGTCACTCTCCAGTTTAATGTTGACTGCCACTTTCCATTTATTATCAACGGCTCCGGCTTTTTGTCCAGCTTTATGATCAAGTAGTATAGGATAATAATTATGAGTGCGGATATGCGCATGAAGTTGTTCAATTATTACTTTGTCAGCTTGCAGTAGTTCCAATAAATATCCAAATCGCTGAAGAGTACTCATGTACGGGTACCAATTAAGCAGGTCGCTCAGATCCTGTTGAGTTATTTCCTCGGTTAGCTCCTGCAGAACTGTAAATACTCTGTTTAAACCGCCTAATTTAGCCTTATGGTGTATTAAATCTACAAATGTAAGAACAGGGCTCGAAATTTTAAAATATTCTGCATCGGATTTTTTCTCCAGAATATTATTATTCGGCCAATTCGATATTGCACAAAAATTTATATCAATAGAATTTTTCTTAATATCTAATATTGAAGGGTAGGAAGTTATTATATAGTCCCGCTGAATCTGCTGATGTCCGGCCCCATGAAATTTTGCAGCGGAATAAAAACCCAGATAGTAATTTCGTTTTAAAAATATAAATAATTTTTCAATATACAGCTGAACCGGCAATTGTCCCTGATTTGAATATCTTGGCGGAATTATCAAATAAAAACCTTTTCTCAGGTTTAAGATCTCTCTCTTTTCAACCAATCTTGAAAGCTCTCTTTTCAAAGAGATTTCTGTCTTATCGACAGCTTTGATTAATTCTGCCAGTGAGAAGGCATATTCTTCGTAGGATTGAAGCTCTTTTATGTACTTTGAAACGCTCATTGTTAGTACCATTCTTAGATAATTACCGGATTTCGGTATTATCATATCAAATATACTAAATGATTTTTAATTTGTCAAATGATGAAATATGTTTACTATCATGTAGTTCTTGCATTTCCACATAACTATTTTTCTAAAATATCAGAGATGTTCTTTTTCAGAAGGGCTATATGAATATCAAGGATGTCCTTTATTATATCCGGCCTGACTCCGCCGTAATCATGCGCTATGAAATTTCTTGTATCGTAAATATCTTTTACCGGTAATTCATTCCGATATTTAGCTTTGGTCTCGGGAGACAATTTATTTAAAGCCTCGCCGATCTGCAGTAAGTTCATCAGTATTGCGTTAAAACACATTCTGTCGTTGATCATTAAATCGGAATTATTGTATTTCTGTTTATAGGATTCGATCTCTTCGATCATTTCAAGTACAAATTCCAGTTTCAGCTTATCATTGAACATATCTTATCTCGCTCATTATATACTTACGGGATGTTTTGCTCAAAGCTTTTATGTCAACAATATCTACTTTTCTCAAGAATATACTTTCTAGATATTCTTTGATCTCAACAAGGCGTCTGATTGCGTTTAAACCTTTATGCATTTCAAGAAATGACTTTTCAAGATCATACAGCACATCTATGTCTGAATTCTCGGTCATTTCATCCCTCGATGCGCTTCCGAAAAGTCCGATTATCTCGAAACCGTCTTTCTTCAGTTCAGGTTTAATCTTTTCAAGTTCGTTCAGATAGTTCATTTTCTTCCCGATAACATTAAAGCAAATATAACATTATTTCAATAGATATCAAAATAGAAAAAAGTAGATGTTCTCATTCGAGTTGCTTTCCTCACTTTTTATAATTTACTATAAACACATAAAGTAAAATATGACAATCTGTAATTTACTTTATCGCAGGTTTTACATTCCTACATAGCTGTTTTACTTATCCTTATTTATTCAGTTCTTCCCAAAATTGCTTAGGTTGATCAAAGTACTCCCATTTTCCATTCTTCTTTAAATAAAATTCTTCCCACACCCCTCTAAACCCATCAATATTCAGAACAGCTTTTGTCATATTTTGCTCAAATTCAATTGACATAAGTACCGGAAAAGTCTCCATGTAATAATCACCGGATATTCCTTTCAAAGCAGAAATATGCCTATTTGAATAATTAGAAAAATAACCATTGATTACCTTTCTATATT
>JAKLPX010000298.1 GCA_022013635.1 Candidatus Delongbacteria bacterium | reverse complement strand
AGAATTAAATCTTGCCATTGATTCGTAATCAATATCGTTAGATTCGAGCTTTAAACGATATACTCCTTCTTTGACTTTTACGCCGTCAATTTTCCTGCTGTTCATTCCCGCAGACACGGAAGTGATTATCCCTTCAAACATTTCGTTAAGCATTTTTTATCCTTTTATTCAAATTTACCAAATTTAATTAAATATCCTCTGACGAATTTTATTAAATCTCCGTCCATAACCGCATTAACATTACCGGTTTCCAATCCGGTTCTGTGATCCTTGACCAGATTATACGGCTGAAAAGTATATGTCCTGATCTGGCTTCCCCATGAAATATCCTTTTTTGCATCTTCCAATTGAGCCATTTTTGTTTTCTCTTCTTCGATCTTTTGCTGATATAACCTTGCTTTCAGCATTTTCATAGCCGCTTCTTTATTGATAATCTGCGACCTCTGATTTTGGGATTGAGCAACGATACCGGAAGGTATGTGAGTAATTCTTACCGCAGAATCGGTTTTATTTACATGCTGACCCCCTGCTCCCGAAGACCGGTAAGTATCTATTCGTAAATCCTGAGTATCTACAGTGATCTCAATATCGTCGGCTTCCGGCAGTACATAAACTGATGCAAAAGAAGTATGTCTTTTGTGAGCCGCGTCAAAGGGAGATATCCTGATCAATCTGTGAACGCCGGTTTCGGATTTTAAAAAACCGTAAGCGTATTCGCCTTTAACTTCAATTGTTACCGATTTAACTCCGACAGTGTCGCCCTGCAAAAAATCAACTTCTTCCCACTTAAAGCCCATTGTGTCAAAAAATCTTGTGAACATTCTCAAGAGTATATTTGCCCAGTCTTGCGCTTCAGTTCCGCCCGATCCTGAATGAATTGTGAAAAGACAATCTTTTTTGTCTTCGGGAGCGGACAGCATTCCTTTTAATTCGAGCTCTTCTATGATTGTTTTAAATGACAAAAACGAGGATTTTATTTCACTGATAATATCTTTTGATTCGCTTTCATCTTCAGAAAGCATATCGAAAAGATCATCTATGTCCTTTTTTAACTCCGAAGCGTTTCTTATAGATTCTATCCAATATTTTTTCCTTGAAATTTCTGAAAAAATGGATTGAGTCTTTTCTTTATCGGAATAAAATCCTTCCTTTAAAGTTTCTTCTTCGAGTTTGGAAATTTCATTTTTAAATTTTTCGATATCAAAGATGCCCCCTGATATGCTCAAATTTCGAAGTTATTTTTAAAAGTTCCTCTTTAATCTCTTCCAGCATTAAAACTCTCCGTTCGTTATGAATTTTCTACAATTACAAAAGCAATGGCGACTTCTTTAATATGCGAAATCGAAACATGTATCTTACCAATATTATGACTTTCTTTAAATTCCAGCGCTTTTCCGTTTAAATTTATTTCAGGTTTCCCCAATTTGTCGTTGACTACTCCTATTTCATTAAAGGCAAGACCGTTTCTCCAACCGGTTCCGATAGCTTTAAATAAGGCTTCTTTAACTGCATATCTGGCGGCATAATGCTCGAATTTTTTCTTTTTTGATTCGCAGTAAGATATTTCATCCGCGCTGAATATTTTTTCCTTGAATCCATCTATAGTTTCAACGCTTTTTTTTATCCTTTCCACTTCGATCAAGTCAGTTCCGATGCCATAAATCATTCTAATTTGATCTCCGTAATTGAAATTTGCGGAAAAAGTTTTGTGAAAGTGTTTCCCATATCGTCTTTCCAGACTATTCTCGACAAAACCGGATTTTTCTTAAAATCTGTGTTGAAAACCAACAGCCCTGTTGTAAATCTGTCAGGATTTATTTTGAAATTCTCCAAAATGCCTTTATAATTACCTTTTTTAGCGGCTACAACATCGAATTTATACGATTTGTCATTCATGTCGTAAAGCATAAACTGATTGGGCGATACGATAATATCCCTATTGGAATTGTTGTGAAACCTGATCCTGAATGCAATATAACCGTTATCCGCATTAAAGAAAATATCGGTAAATCTGATATCGTAAGGATTGGTTTTGATATTTTGAGTTAAAAAAGCTTCAAGAAGTTTTGTTTTTAACATATCTGCATCATTTAGCACAACGATATCCATAGAAAGCATTAAATTTCTATAGCTGTCGGTTAATAACGACGCATTTCTTTTATCGTTCTGCCAAGCGCTATAATCAACTTGAGCAAGATCGAAATACCTCTGAGATTGTTCTTTTTTTAAGGTTGTCAAAAGGGCTTTTCCTTTTTCGTTGTTTTCGGAAAGTCCGACTGCTTTTTTAATTAAAAAAACTCCTTTTTCATATTTTTTCTTAAGATCAACGCTTCCCTCCCAATCTCCGGTTTTAATCAATTTCGAACCGAGCAGAACTAAAATATCGGCATATTCATCTTTTATTTCAGGATTTGTTTCGTCAGAATAGATAACTCCCCTTTCGATATTTCTTTCGGCTTCTTCTAAATTATTATTTTCGATATTACGGTTTGCATTTGTGAAATATAATTTCGTAATTTTGTTTCTCAGATAAGTGTTTTTATAATCTTTGGACAGCTCTTCCTTTAATATTATTATTGCATTCTCATAATCGCCTTTTTGAATAAGCGCATCCGGATCTTCGCTGCAGGAAAACAATATGAAGACTAAAATAGAGAGTATTTTAATTTTTAACAGTCTTTTCATAGTTTAGTCAAATAATATTTCTATTTCGGTTTTTGCTATTCTGTCGTAATCTGATTTTTTCAGATCCTCAAATAAGAAATTTATTTTTACGGAATTTTTTAATCCGAAAGCTGGATTTGCCGGACCTCTCGGAGTTATGGGCATCGGCAGAGTTTTAGAATGCCTGTACGCACCATTGGAATAGTCTCTCTGATTGATAGTTTTTTCGGCTTCGATAATCAAAATACCGTTTTCGTCTAAGAATCTTAATATGATGGTTTGACGAAGGACAAAATCCCTGAATATTTTACTTTCTTTATCGTTAAGACTGAAAAAATACCTGCCCATATCGGTAAAATGAGGATTGCCCTGTCTTCTTTTAATTTCTTTAATCAGGCTGTTCCTATAGGATTTTTTCAGCTTGACGACATAATTAATCCCCAGATTGACGAGTTCTTGTTTATCCTCAACAGGTCCCTGAATGATCCCTCTGAATGAAAAAATATAGCCGTTAGCAATGAGATCCCTTGCGAATTTTTCGACTTCGTTATCTTCGGGAGAAACAGATTGGGATACATTAGCAATAGGTTTGTCTAACGGTCCTGCTTTTTTGAAATCTTCGCTCTGCGACATAAGATCGTCATAAAGTTCTGAGAAAACCGGATATTCGTCAAATTTATTTTTTATTGCTTCTAAATCATCAACCAGTGAATAATATTTGTCAGGTTCGTCCGATTCAAACAATTTTTCAGCTTCATAAGAAAATTTTATGTATTTGTAAAAATAATTCTCGTCCTCGACGGGGAAAATATTTTTTACCTGATAATCAACGCCCATCGAACTTATTATTTCTTTTGTAACCTGATAGAAAAACGCCAAAAGCGCCTGTTTGTTTCCCTTCATCTCGCTTTTAATAACTAATCTTCTTTTTTCCCTTGAATAAACTTCCAGATTCAGATAAAATGTTTTGCCTTTGTATTTGATTGTTCCATTAATCGAATTATCAAGATCAATATTTTTATAATCTTCAAAAAATTCTTTTGATGCCAAAAAGAAATTTTCCTGTTTTACAAGAGCATATTCCAGCCCCTCAACTTTATCGTCTAAAAGCTCAAAACCGGCTTCTTCAAGGTTCTGT
>JAKLPX010000297.1 GCA_022013635.1 Candidatus Delongbacteria bacterium | reverse complement strand
ATCATGATAAATTTTACTGCTCGCGTTCGGTATTAAAGAACACGATGGCGTACATGAAAGAAAAAACCTTGAAGATTCTAAAAGACAATCCTAAATTATTGAAAAATTATAAAATCAAATTTTCAGATATAGTGGAAATTTATTTCACTGCCGGCACAGAATTGGAATTCTGGGTAAGAACCACCATGGATAAAGTATCAAGAGAGGAATTGTCGTTAAGTCAGGAGCTTAAGGAATCGTATTGGAAAAGAACTAAAGGTCAGGTAAGAAAATCACTTGAAGAAACTCTTATTATGCTCGAAAATTACGGGATCGAACCTGAAATGGGACATAAGGAAGTAGGCGGAGTTAAGGGTAAGATCAGCAGGGAAGGAAGACTTTACGATGTGATGGAACAACTTGAGATAGATTGGAAATTTACCGATCCTTTGCAGGCGGCAGACAACGAAATATTCGTAAGATATGTAGTGAAGGAAATATTCAGGAAGAACGGTCTTGAAGCGATTTTCGTAGCAAAACCGGTTGACGGGATCGCTGGTTCGGGCGAGCATATACACATAGGCATGAGTATTAAATTAAAGAACGGGAAGAAAATAAATCTCTTTGCACCTTCTGATGATAATTTATTTTTATCGGAATTAGGTTACGGGGCATTAATGGGTCTTCTAAAGAACTGGAAAAGCGTAAATCCGTTTGTCACAAATTCTCATTCGGCAATAAAAAGGCTTCAGCCGGGATTTGAAGCTCCGGTCTGTGTTGTGGCGTCCCTGGGACTTTCGCCGAAATCACCTTCAAGGAACAGGACGGTTTTAGTCGGGCTCGTAAGATCAGACAATCCCCTGTCGGTACGATTTGAAATCAGAGCACCGAATCCTCATACCAATACATATCTTGCAGTATCTTCATTTTATCTGGCAATGCTGGACGGAATGGAATATTCGTCCGTAAAATCCACTGAAGAACTCAATAAAGAAATATTGAAAAAAAGCGGTGATATTTCAGAATATTTGTTGAAGGAGCGGCAATATGTTTCCGAAGAAAATATTTTCGACCACTTTACTAATGAAGAAAGGGAAAAATTGTTCGGTGCAACTCCGAAAACAGTATGGGAAATAATAAGTATTCTGAAAAAAAGTATGCCTATTTATAAAAATACGCCGTTTATACCTGCAATATTAAATTCATATTATTTAAGCTCGTTAAGAAAATGGCTGATAGAAATAAAAGAGAAAGAATTTATTTATATCAAAACCGATATGGTTAACATGTTCAGGTATGCGGAAAAAGAGAACAACTTGGATAAATCCAATTGGATTTCGGTTGAAGATTTAATAAATGAGATTGCAAAGGACGAAGTTGACAGAATAAGTCTTATGTCGCAGGTGGAAAAGGAAATAGATAACGAAGACTATGAGAAAATCAGCGGGAGATTTTACGATCTGAAGCAGAAATTCGCGCAATTACAAAGAAAATATATAACATATCGTAAGAATATAATATAGACCTTCCTGTATTTTCAGGAAAGTTAAAAAAAAGTTAAAAATATTTAAAAAAAAATGAAAAAAAATAGATGAGTGTCACTATTTGACCCTCACCTTATGTTATAATACAATTGAAAGTTGAAAAATGGTAAAATAACAAAAAGGAGAAACACCATGGAAAACCAACAGTACAACACCAACGAAGTTTACAGCGCAAACTTCAAAACAGGAAACAGAACATATTTTATCAATATGCTCGGAGCAAAAAACAGCGCAAAATATGTGAAGATCACAGAAAGCAGAAAAGTAGGCGAAAACGAGTATCAGAAAAACAGAATAATGCTTTTTCAGAACGACCTCGTAAAACTTTCAAGAGTCTTAAATCAAGCTGTTTCAAAGATAAAAAGAAACGAAGAAGAAACTTCTTTACATCAGGAGGAATCACTTTTGCCAAACGAAGAAACGACTAAAGCCGAAGAGATCAAAAAAGAAAACAGCGAATTCCCGAATTCAGGAAAAAAATGGACAAAGGAAGACGAAGAAAAACTTGAGTTTCTTTTCAAAGCCGGAAAAACCGTCGAAGACTTGATCGAAATTTTCGGAAGAAAACAAAAAGGCATCGAAACCAGACTGGTAAAACTAGGTTTGATCGAAGCGTAATTTATCACTCGCATATTTGAAAAAGACCTGATAAATGCAGGTCTTTTTTTATTGTAATAAAATAGAAAACAAACTATATTTCCATTTTTTAACGAGGAACAAAAATTTGCTTGGCAAAGGTATAATAATAGATTCGGTTTATAAAGTAGAAAAAACTTTGGGAAGCGGCGCGCAGGGAGTAATTTATCATGTTAAAACTGTAGCGTCAGGACACGAGCTTGCATTAAAATTAATTAATATATCTACGGAAGAAAAAAATCGGTTCAACGATATATTAGAGTCTGTCAAAGCGGAATTTTCGATCATTAAGTCTCTCCATCATAAAAACATTATCGGTGTTTATGATTTCGGTTACGATAGAAAACTTGACAGATATTATTACACCATGGATTACCTTGAAGGTCTTGATCTTTGGGCCTATGTTGAATCTAATCCGAATAGTTCTCATTTTCCAAATATAGTGTATCAGGCTTTGGACGGATTAAATTATCTCCATTCAAACAATATCATTCATTTCGATATTAAGCCTGAAAATATTTTCATAATAAATAAGGATAACGAACCGACAGTTAAAATTCTTGATTTCGGATTATCTGAAATAAAGAAACATAATAAGCAGAATGTCAGTGCAAAAGGGACATTGTCTTATATCGCTCCGGAATTTTTTATAGACTCCACGAAAATATCTCCTAAGATTGACCTCTATTCTTTGGGTATAACATTGATCCATGTTAATAAGGGAATTAGAAGCACTGATACGGCAAAAATCCGCAAAGGAAGCATAATTGAGGCGATAAACATAGAATATGAAAATAACATGGAGTTGTTATCAACCTTTAAGGATAAGAAAATTAAATCATTCATTTCGCATCTGACCGAAAAGAATCCCGGAACGAGAATTTCATCCGCTATTGAAGCAATAATATCATTGAACAGGATCTTCAATCTTGATTTTAAGATACCCACAGTTCATCATATAACATCATTTCTTAACAATCCGAAATTCGTTTTAAGAGACGAAGTATATAATCAGTTAAATCTCTTAAGAAAAAATACTATAGTAAAAAAAGGTGGTAAAACTGTTTTAATAACGGGATTGTCCGGTGTCGGGAAAACAAAGTTATTGAATCAGGTCGTGTTTCATGCGACTCTGAATTTGGAAAAAATTTTAAAATTATACATGGACGATAACACAAGCGAAGATTTTT
>JAKLPX010000296.1 GCA_022013635.1 Candidatus Delongbacteria bacterium | reverse complement strand
GAAGATATCATTTTTTACTAAATTTAATGATAAGTAAACGGGTGGAATTATGACTGACAGAATTTTTCATATCGGGATTGACCTTCACGGAACTTTGATCAACAATAATGAATTTTTATCTGAAGGATCCGAAAATGCTTTGAAAGAAATATTAAAAGCTAAACCGAACGATATAAAGCTTTATATATGCACTGGAAACGATCTTTTGTTCGTAAAAAGAAAATTAGGCGATATTACTTATCTGTTCGACGGCGCGGTTCTGGAAACAGGTTGTGTCGTCTCGACTGATATGCAGACAGAAGAAATAATCGTACCAAAAAACATTGTGGATCAGATTAAAATACTGGAGAATACTCTTTTGGACTGCGATTATCCCGAAGTATATAAGTTTGCAAGAAGGCTTTCTACGATCAGCATGTTCACAAGATATGAGTACCCGCTGGAGGATTTCCATCAGAAAATAAAAAAAGAATTAAAATATCTTGATTACGCAAGGGTAACGAGATCAAGCGTAGCTGTGGATATCATTCCTGCAAAACACGATAAATATAACGGACTTGAGTATTTCGGAAAAGGAAAAGATGTTTTCGTTGCCGTAGCAGACTCGTTAAACGACATTGAATGGCTGAAAAAAGCCGATATTTCCTTTATGCCTAATAACGCTGATCTGTCAACAATTGAGCAGTTGGCAATAATCAAAACAAAAAAGCCTTTGAGCTACAATTTAGATAAAAAAAGTTTATATGTAAGCGACAAATCAGAAACTTTCGGTGTTATAGAAATTTTGAAGAATATTTTTGATAATTATAAATCTTTTGATCTTAAATAATTTTCTAAAAGAATATTTGCGGCTTCAAGGTCAATCCTCTTGTCACTGATATATATATTCATATATTCAATAAGTTTTTTCTTGATCAATTCGACAAGATATTCCTGCTTGAATACCGATCCGTGCAAAACTACACAAGGCGCTTTGTCTTTAATTAATTTCGAGCAATTTTTTACTAAATAAACCAGTTCTTCTGCCCCCTTTTGAATTATTTTATCGGCAATTTTGCATTCCTCTTCGTGTGCTTTGAAAACAAGTTCAGCCGCTGTAGAAATCAGTGTCTTGGAATCGCTTTTATATATAATATCATAAATTTCTGCCGGATCTTTAATCCTGAAATAATCGAAAACCATTTCTTCGAGAATGGACTTTTCGTTATAATGATGGTGCGAATAAAGTGCTGCTTTTACTGCTTCTTTACCGAACCACAATCCGCTTCCGCCATCATCAATCAAATAACCGAAACCGCCCGTTCTGAATATTTTCCCGTCCTCATCTTTCCCATAGCAGATACTGCCGGTTCCGGAAATCAACAAAAGTCCGGGTTTGTTCGGAAAATAAGCATTTAAAGCTAATAGGGCATCAGACATTATTGAAAGATTTTCGAGAGCAACATCGTAACCTAGGCAAGATTTTTTCTGAACACTTCTGAATTTCACTTCAGGATTGTTTGAAGATGTTCCGGCAAAACCCGCAGAAATATTCAGTAAGGTTTTTCCTCTGAAAGAATCTTTTAATGACGAACAAATATCTTTAAATAAAATACTTAAATTATCATCAAAATCTGCACCGTTAAGCAAATTTGACGGTCCGAAACTGTCACTGAAAATCAGCCTGCCTTCTGTATCCAATACGCTTACATTCGTCTTTGTTCCGCCGCCGTCTATTCCTATGAACACTCTTTGAAAAACACCTTGGATTTTTTTATCAAAACTGATTGCCATTTTTCTTTCTTGTTTAATCTTTTAAATAACCGTTAATGAAATCAATTCTCTGCATAATCAGCATAATTCCCTTTCTGTCAGGAAGCGTTCCGATTATATTATTGATCTTTCTGACTGCATCATTGGCAAATTCTGTCGGCACCACGGCAAAAATAATTTTATTGAATTTGGCGCCTTTATCTTTCCATAGATTGCCGAAAAAAGCTTTGGATCCGATATAATTCTTAGCATCTGTTCCGTCAATTACAGAAATATCCCTTTCATTGATTTCAGACAATAAATTAATAATCTCGTAAAACTTTTGCTCATTCTGACAAAATATCTGAAGCTGAGAGTATTCTTCTTTCTGCTTTTTATCCTTTGAACCAGGCAAAGCATATTTGAGAAATTTTTCTCTGATTGCAACTGAATTCAGCTTAGATGATATGTCATCCAGCGCTCCTGGCTGTCTCAGGACACCGGAAACTTCCGATAAAAATCTGATGTGCTGATTCTTTTTCTTTTCCGGAGCAATAATAAAAGCAACGAATTTAACCGGTTTCTCATCCATCGAATCAAAATCAGCTCCGTCCGGATAAAGAATGAATCCTATCACAAAATCCTCTGTACTGGGCATGGCGCAATGAGGAATAGCTATATAATTCCCAAAACCTGTACTGCCGAGTTCTTCTCTTTCTCTCAATTTTCTGAGGATTTCGTGTTTGGTATGAGTTTCCACGCCTATTTTATTGACAACAAGTTCTGCTATATCTTCCAGAACTTCGTCCTTTGTATAATGTCCCGATTTGATTTCGATCATTTCGGTTGAGATATAATCGGAAATATCCATATAATCTCCAAGCTTTAATTCATTCTTGAAATCTAATCAAACTACAATCATTCTACAAGTAATTAAATCAATTATTTAAGCAATAAAAATTAGAAATTTTAAGTAAAAAAGTTTATATTTGAAGTAAATTTTAATTTGGAGCGGAAAACATGAAGATTTTACTGGCGACTCACAACTTAAATAAAATTAAAGAGATTGTAAACGCTCTGAAAGATACAGGCTATGAAATTCTTTCATTAAACGACTTCCCGGACATGCCAGATACAATAGAAGACGGAGACACGCTTGAACATAATTCATTGAAAAAAGCTAAGGAAATATACAAATTTTCCGGAATCACAACTTTAGCGGACGATACAGGGCTCGAAGTAGAATATTTAAACGGAGAGCCGGGAGTTTTTGCGGCGCGTTGGGCGGGTGAAGGCTGTACTTATGCCGATAACAACAGAAAAATGCTCAGAGAACTCAAAGGAGTTCCGTATGAAAAGAGAAAAGCCGTTTTCAGATGCGTAATCACGCTATACGGGAAAAATATTCTTAAAATCTCCGAAGGAGTATTGAAAGGTCATATAACAGAAAATTCAACAGGCTTTGAAGGTTTCGGTTACGATCCTATATTTATACCCGAAGGATATAATATTACCCTTGCAGAGATGTCTCTTTCAGATAAAAACAAGATAAGTCACCGCGGATTAGCCGTAAAACGAATGGTTGAAATAATTAGACAAATGAAAAAGGCAGATTAAATCCGCCTTTTCGTCACGGTTAAAGAAGCCATATTTTATTTATTCATTTTTATTTGAGCTTCATTATATCCTATAACACATCTGAAACCTGTCCCGCCGCCTGAGTTGGAAATATTCATAGCTGATCTTTTGTATGTTTTACATTCATCTTCTTTAGAATACCATGAACCGCCTCTCGGTATCCTGAGTTTCCCGTAACCTGAGAAATGCTCTGTGTTTCCTGGATATGCAACAATTACTCCGTGAACCCACTCGGCAACATTTCCCGACAGATCGTAAATCCCGAGACTATTAGGTCTGAAACTTTTTACAGGCATGGGGTATCCTTCAGATATCCTTTGACCGTATCGTGCTTTATTTGGACTGATTGTCTCGCCGGTTGCATATTCATAATTTTGGCCGTCTTTCGCGGCACATTCCCATTCAGCCTCAGTCGGAAGCCTTTTTCCTGCCCATTTTGCATATTCGGCTGCATCATAATAATCCACATCAACAACCGGCTGATCATCAGCGTTGAATTTTCGGTTTTTCATGTGGGAATATCTGTGAAGAGATTTATTGTTCGTAGCTTTCAGATATTTTTTGTACTGCCGGTTAGTAACCTCGGTTTCGTCCATATAGAATGCCTGTACTTTTATTTTATGAGCCGGTTTTTCTATATCTGATCCGTCATCACTCCCCATAATGATAACCTGCGAAGGAACTAATATCATTCTCTTGTTATCCTTGGAATAATAATATTTATCGTCAATGACGCTTACCTTTTTATTCAATTGCGCTTCTTTTGCGTTTGAACTGCTCTTATAGATAATTGTATCCTGAGGTGTCTTGTTCTTTTCACTTTTAGGCATAACATCATAGAAAGTATCCTGAGCCGAAACTGTTATCAGCAGAAAGAATATAACCATTAAAGTAATTGTAGCATTTTTCATAACATTCACACTCCTTTATTGTCCTCCATCGGATGTTAACAAAAAATTACAAAAATGGCAAATGAAAAATGATGAATTAAAATAATTTAAAAAAATATTGTAGCATTAGCAGTTTTGTTTATATATATTTGAATAACGGACAAAATAAATTAAAATAGGAGTCAGCTATGTCTAACATCGTAAGTTATAAAGAGTTGGGGCTTTCCAATACCAAAGAAATGTTCGAAAGGGCTATGAAAGGCCAGTATGCAGTTCCTGCATATAATTTCAATAACCTTGAACAGCTTCAGGCTATTGTTTACGGCTGTATCGAATCAAAATCGCCAGTGATACTTCAGATTTCAAAGGGTGCAAGAAGCTATGCTAATTCGACACTGCTCCGCTATATGGCAATGGGCGCAGTGGAAGTTGCTAGAGACATGGGTTCGAACATTCCGATCACGCTGCATCTGGATCACGGCGATTCGTTTGAACTGTGCAAATCCTGTATTGACAACGGTTTTTCTTCAGTTATGATTGACGGCTCCGGCCTCCCTTATGAGGAGAATATAGCATTAACAAAAAAAGTAGTCGAATATGCACACGAAAGAGATGTAAGCGTTGAAGGCGAGCTTGGAGTATTAGCGGGAATTGAAGACGAAGTGTCGTCTGCGACTTCACATTATACTCACCCTGAACAGGTTGAAGATTTTGTTAAAAAAACAGGCGTTGACAGCCTTGCAATTTCAATCGGAACTTCTCACGGTGCGTATAAATTCAAATTAAAACCCGGCGAATCGGTTCCTCCGCTTCGTTTTGACATCTTGGAAGAAGTTGAAAAAAGAATTCCCGGTTTCACAATCGTTCTACATGGTTCTTCATCGGTACTTCCGAAATATGTTGATATGATAAATCAGTACGGCGGAAAAATGGACAACGCTGTTGGAGTACCGGAAGAACAATTAAGAAAAGCCGCCCGGTCGGCGGTATGCAAGATTAATATAGACACTGACGGCAGAATGGTCGTCACAGCCATGATCAGAAAAATATTTATTGAAAATCCGTCGGAATTCGATCCTCGTAAGTACTTAGGCCCTGCACGAGACGAACTAAAAAAGATGATCATGGACAAGAACCGCAATGTCCTCGGTTCCGCTGGCAGGTATTGAAGAAAAAAACGCCATGAGGCGTAGAGACATTTGAAATAGGCGCTAACTCAGGAAAAAAACGCCTCGTGGCGTTTTTCCAGATGTTGTGGGAAATAGTAGTTTTTATATAAGGTGATTATATTTTCAATTGTTTTTCCATTTAAATAATAGTATATTAGTTATAACCAAAATATACATGATTTGTAAAAGCAGTGTCTGAGATTGTATAAGGAGGATGAGATGAGAAAAGTATTTTTTATTTTGATTGTTTTCGTACTAAACTACCTTTTTGCTCAGAATTTTACTGAAATTGATTCAGGTTTACCTGGAGTATGGGGCAGTTCTACCGACTGGGGTGATTATGATAATGATGGCGATCTTGATATTGTAATTACTGGAGAAACTGCCGGTTATCCCGATTATGCTCCGATTACTAAAATATTCAGAAATAACTCAGGTATTTTTTCTGATATCAATGCAGGATTACCTGGACTTGGTTCCAGTTCCGTAAAATGGGGTGATTATGATAATGACGGTGATCCCGATATACTGCTTGCAGGTGATCTTGAATTTCATGATTATTTTACTGCAATATACAGAAATGATAATGGAACATTTAATAATATCAATGCTGGAATTATTAATATCGGAGCCGGGGATATATCCTGGATTGATTTTGATGTTGATGGTGATCTGGATGTACTTGTATGCGGTCATACATCTGATTCTGAAGTTACAAAGTTATATCGTAATGATTTGGGCGTATTTAATGATATCAAAGCAGATCTGCATCCCAGTGCATCAGGTTCGGCATCTTGGGCAGATTATGATAATGACGGTGATCCTGATCTATTATTAACAGGACAATATTATCCTTATTATTATGAATGTAATATCGCAATAATCTACCGTAATGATTCTGGTGTGTTTAAAGACATACAGGCTAATTTACCAGGTGTTGTAGCCGGAATAGGGAAATGGGGTGATTATGATAATGACGGCGATCCTGATATTATTCTTACTGGAACAGGTGCAATTAATAATTATACTAAAACATCCATAACAAAAATATACCGAAATGATTTAGGAATATTTACAGATATAAATGCAGGTCTTGACGAAGTAACAAATAGTCATACATCATGGGGTGACTATGACAATGATGGTGATCTAGATATTCTGGTGAACGGAACAAGTGAAGAAACTTCAAATTTATCAACATATTTGTACTCCAATGATAATGGGATTTTTAATATTGTAAATGAATTTACCGGTATAAAATATGGTTCAACTGCTTGGGGAGACTATGATAATGATGGCGATCTCGATATTCTACTATCCGGAGCTACCGGTTCGTATTCAAATTATAATCCTGTAAGTAAAATTTTCCGTAACGATAGTACAGCAGCATCCAATACACCACCGACCATTCCTGACGGATTGACAGCGGTTGTAAATGGATTTGACGTTACTCTTTCATGGAACAGAGCTTCCGATAATGAAACGCTGCAAAACGGTCTTACTTATAACTTATTTATCGGTACAGTTTCTCAAACCGACAATGTAATGGGGAGCATGAGTGATCTACAGAATGGATTTAGAAAAGTAATAAATCAAGGGAATGCTTATCAGAATACATCAATAACAATAACCGGTATCGGACAGGGTACATACTATTGGGGTGTTCAGTCAATTGATAACAACTTCTGCGGATCCGATTTTTCAGGTATAAGTACATTTACATCAACACCTGTGCTCAATCCTCCTGTCGCTTTACCTGCAAGCGATATTACCGGTAACGCATTTACGGCTAATTTAGAAAGAGTTCTAGGAGCAAAGAAGTATTTTATTAAAGTTGCAACAGACAGTTTGTTTCAAAATTATGTTCCGGGTTATTATAATACTGATATAAGCAATGTTGAAGCTTACAGGGTGACAGGACTTGAGCCGAACACAGATTATTATTACAAATTCTGTGCTTATAATAATGTTTTATATGGCTACAGCAATATAATACATACTAAAACTTCTCAATTTCTTGATATTGATTGCGGAATAACAGGTAATGAAGGGAGTTCTATTGACTGGGGAGATTATGACAATGACGGCGATCTGGATATTCTGATCTGCGGTAAAGATTTCGCGACTGTTTACAGAAATGATTCAGGTGTATTTACTGACATAAACGCCGGAATAAAAATTCTTGATTATAATTCATCATCCTGGGGAGATTATGATAATGACGGTGACCTTGATATTCTTACAACAGGCAGTAATTATTCTCTTATTTATAGAAACGATTCAGGCATGTTTACTGATATCGAAGCCGGCTTAAGGGGAGTATATGAAGGATCTGCCTGCTGGGGGGATTATGACTATGACGGTGATCTTGATATTTTATTAACTGGCGGATCTACACTGGTTTATAGAAATGATGCCGGTAGTTTTACCGACATTGAAGCGGGACTTGAGCCTGTCGGATACAGTTCAGCCGATTGGGGTGATTACGATAACGACGGTGATCTGGATATTGTCCTGTCTGGTGAGGGACATTCAATTATTTACAGAAATGACAATGGTAATTTTATAGACATTAGTGCAGGACTGGAAGGTACAAGTCAATCTTCAGTATGCTGGGGGGATTATGACTGCGACGGTGATCTGGATATTCTTTTGTGTGGTGATGCAAGCAATGTCGAAATCACTAAAATTTATCGGAATGATGCAGGAAGTTTTACTGATATTAATGCAGGTTTATACGGTTTAAGACTTGGAGACGCCAGCTGGGCGGATTATGATAATGACGGGGATTTGGATGTTTTAATTTCGGGTTGGGATGGATCAACTGTACATACATTTCTTTATTCAAATAATTTAGGTGATTTCACACCTGTTGATACTGGGATTGATAAACTATATTACACTTCCATAGCTTGGGGCGATTATGACAATGACGGTGATCTTGATCTGGTCATTTCCGGAGATGAACGTTTTAATGAAGTTACTAAAATATATAATAATACGGCTGATATTCAGAACACTGCACCGTCAGCACCAATGAATCCTTCAGCTGTTGTAAACGGATTTGATGTGGAATTGTCGTGGGAAGAATCCACTGACCCACAGACACCTGCTGAAGGTCTTACTTACAACATATATATCGGAACCACTCCCGGTACGGGAAATATTCTGAACTGTATGAGTGATGCAACCAATGGTCAAAGAAAAATAGCAAAACCGGGAAATACAGGATCTCTGAATAATATAGTGATCAGAAATATAAGCTCCGGAACGTATTATTGGGGTGTACAGGCTGTAGATGATTCGTATATGGGATCAGGATTTTCAGCAGAGACAAGTTTTGTATCAAATGCTGAAATTATTCCTCCTACAGCATTATCGGCTTCTCATATTTTTGGTAAAAGTTTTTATGCAAATTGGGAACATACTACTGGAGCAAGAGGATATATATTAGATGCTGCTGCCGACAGTTTATTTAATGAGTTCGTTCCGGGTTATGAAGGTAGAAATGTTTACAACGTCAGCAAATATCAAGTAAGTGGTTTGGAACCTGGCACCGAATATTTCTACAGGGTAAAAGCATATAATACCACTCCAACCGAAAACAGTAATGTGATATTATTGAAAACAGAAAAGCTTGATTTTATTGACACAGGAAATATTTTAACAGGATTACGGTACAGTTCTGCAGACTGGGGAGACTATGATAATGACGGTGATCTTGATATTGTTGTAACAGGTGTTTACACTACCACAAATTATTTTAGAGTAAGTGAAATATACAGAAATGATGAAGGAGTTTTTACGAAAATTGATGCAAGCTTACCCAGTACACGCAGCGGATCTGTTAAATGGGGGGATTATGATAATGACGGTGACCTTGATTTGCTTATCAATTCTTTTATTTATAGAAACGATAACGGAAATTTTACTGACATTAATGCAGGACTTAAATATGTTTATTCAAACTCCGGTGCCTGGGGAGATTATGATAATGACGGGGATTTAGATGTGTTGATTTCAGGGACATCCGAACTGTATGAAGAAGAAATTACTAAAATATATCGTAATGACTCTGGAGTATTTACAGATATCAATGCCTCTTTACCTGGCGTGAGTTTCGGGACAGCTGCATGGGGAGATTATGATAACGATAAAGATCTTGACATACTGATTTGTGGTTACCACTATTATGGTGGCGTAACATCCAGAATTTACCAAAACAATAATGGATGCTTTTCTGATATTGATGCGGGATTGCTCGAATATAACGGTTTCAGCTCCGGCTCGTGGGGTGATTATGATAACGACGGCGATTTGGATATTCTTCTTTGTGGCGGTGGAGGTACGATGATTTACAGAAATGATTCCGGTATTTTCAATTATTTTGCAACCGATATCATCGGAGTAAGAGATTGTACCGCTGAATGGTGTGATTATGATAATGACGGGGACCTTGATGTAAGTGTCATCGGGAACACGGGTAAGTATCCTGATTATATACCCGTAATGAAAATATATAGTAATGAGTCGAGTGAGTTTATTGATATTAATGAAGAATTTCAGGGTATTTATGACGGTTCTATAGACTGGGGTGATTTTGATGCTGATGGAGATTTAGATCTTTTATTAACCGGAGGTACAGGATCAGAGCTATTTACAAAAATATATAGAAATGATAATTCCATGAATAATAACAAACCTTCGATACCGTCTAATCTTAGCACTGAAATAAATAATCAGGACATTACCTTTTACTGGGATAGATCATCTGATGATCACACTCCACAAGACGCATTATCTTACAATATCTACATCGGAACATCAAGTCATAATGAGGATTTTTTATGCAGTATGAGCGACCTGAGTAATGGTTCCAGAAAATTGGCAAGAATTGGTAATACACAGCAAAATAACAGCTGG
>JAKLPX010000295.1 GCA_022013635.1 Candidatus Delongbacteria bacterium | reverse complement strand
ATTAAATCTGCGAAGCCTTGATAATCTTCCAAATTACCGAAGAAATTCGGTATCTGAACTATAAAGCAGGCAGTATCATCGTCAATCGCTTTTTTGAAATCTTCTAAACTTGCGGCTCCGTCCGTCGAATCCGCTATTACTACCTCATATTTCATCGCCTGAGTAAATGTTCTGACTACGCTTATCCAACCGGGATTTACGGTTGAAGATATAAGAATTTTATTTTTCCTTGTATGCCTGCAGGCTAAAATTGCCGCTTCAGCCATTGACGACGCTCCGTCATACATTGATGCATTACTTATATCCATTCCAGTCAGATTACATATCAGTGACTGGTATTCATAAATGCTCTGTAATGTTCCCTGACTTATTTCGGCCTGATATGGTGTATATGCTGTCTGAAATTCCGGTCTGGAAATGAGATATGGTATTATTGACGGAATATGATGATCATAAGAGCCGGCGCCAAGGTACGAAGTTATATCTGCGGTATTTTTATTTTTTTGGGATAAACACCTAATATGCTTTGTTACTTCCAGCTCGCTCAGACCTTTCCCTAATCCTAATCTTCCCCTGAATAAAAACTCTTCGGGAATTTCTTTTAAAAGCTCTTTAAAACTTGAAACGCCGATGGCTTCAAGCATCTCTTTTCTGTCTTTATCGGTATTGCTTATATATGGCATTTTAATCTCTTATCTTTTATTCGACATGGGCTTTGTATGAGTCGGAATTCATCAGTCCTGAAACTTCAGATTTATCGCTCATTTTAAGTTTTATGATCCATCCTTTTCCATAACAGTCCTGATTAACTAATTCCGGATTGTCTTCAAGGTCGCTGTTTACTTCGATGACTTCACCTGAAACCGGAGAATATATGTCTGATGCGGCTTTTACGGCTTCAATAACTCCTAAGCTGTCTCCTTTTGCAACAGAATCGCCTACTTGCGGCATTTCGATATATGTAATGTCTCCTAATTGCTCCTGAGCGTATTCTGAAACTCCTATTACGGCAATGTCACCATTAATTCTGGCATATTCGTGGTCATCTGTAAAAAGCAAATCTTTTGGAAATTCCATTTTTTTTCTCCTGATTTTTGTTATATTAATTCATTTTATAATCGCCAAGCTCAAAATTATTGCTGTCTGACGAGTCGAGTCCTTTTAATCTTCTCTCAAAGTCTGTAGGAGTTGACGCTCCCTTTATGGCTTCATCATAAGAAATTAATCCCTTTCCGTAAAGCCTGTAAATACTCTGATCAAAATTATGCATTCCGTATATGATTTCGCCTTTTTCAATGGACATTTTTATATCGGATGTCTTTGTAGGATCTATTATTGCCTCTTTAATCATCTCATTATTTATCAGCACTTCAGTTGCCGGAACCCGTCCTTTACCGTCTCTAGTTGGAATAAGCCTTTGTGATATTATCCCTGTGAGAGTCACAGCGAGAAGATTTCTGATTTCATTCTGCAGATCGCCGGGAAAGAAAGATAAGATTCTGCTGATTGTCTGAAGCGCATCCGTAGTATGAAGCGTTGTAAATACCAAGTGACCCGTGTTTGCCGCTCTGATTGCGGTGTACATACTGTCAGGATCCCTGATCTCTCCTATCATTATAATATCGGGATCTTGCCTTAATAAGTATCTTAAGGATCCCTGATAAGAATCCGTATCGCTTCCTACCTCTCTCTGATGTATCACGGATTTTTTATCTCTGAATAAAAACTCTATAGGGTCTTCGATTGTAATTATATTCGTCCTTTTTGTTTGATTTATATGTTCAAGCATAGCCGCAATCGTAGTTGACTTTCCTGACCCGACCGTTCCTGTCACAATTATCATTCCTCTTGGAGTCATACATAATTTTTTCAGCACTTCAGGCAGATGTAACTGATCTATTCCTTTTATATCAAACGGAATAGCCCTGATCGCAATTGCAACCGTTCCTCTCTGTTTATATATGTTAACCCTGAAACGACCAACTCCTTTTACCCCGAAACCGAAATCAACTTCTTTTTGAGCAGTAAAAGTATCTTTTTCTTTTTTGCCCATTAAACCATCTGCGATTTCGTTCATATCATCCATAGATATGGTTTCGTCGCCCCAGTCAATAAGTTCGCCATTAATCCTGAAAATAGGTTTTATTCCGACTTTCAGATGAATATCGGAACCGCTTAATTCTAGAAGGGATGCGAACATTTTTTGAAGATCAAACATAAATTATCTCCGATTGATATTTTTCATCTGAGAATATATTTTATTTATTGCCTCAAGTCAATAAAATTTATAGTAAAAACTTTCTGTATTTTTATTTGTTTTAGCTTTATATTATTCTTATAATTACTTGCGTAAAAAAGGAGCGCAATTTGAAGAAAGACTTTTTTAAAATATTTATTCTGATTTTAATTTTATTTCCCGCTAATATTATTGCTCAGGAATTGAGAGATATTTCAATACAAAAACCGAAACTTCTATACGAACAGAGAGATATCTACCTTGCCAAATTGAGGAACGATCTGAATTCAAAACTCTACGAATTATCAGTTGATAAAAATAACCTTGACGAAATAATTGAGAAAATATATTATGAAACCTTGAATTATAATATATACAAATACAGGCTTCAGGATGTCCTAGACACAACCGGTGCGCTTGATTATACCAAAACCGACTTGGCATCTTCAGATTATTTTAACAACAGAGTATCAATATGGAGTGATTCATCTCTCGTTGAATACATCACATTCAGAGTAGAATTAAACCTGATAAAGAAATATTTCTCAGAATTCAATCTGAGAGATTTTAAATATTCACAAGTTTATAAAGCATTGAAAAAAAGAGTATTGAACGATTCTCTTTCCTTAGACGAGTTTGATAATGCTCTGGAAAAAATTCAGAAAATAGGATTTGATCCTCTTCATTTTTATTACAAACCGAATTCAATAAAAGAACAGCTCATCATTGATAAATTTGATATTAAAAAATTCAATTTTAGTGAAATGATCGAATTCCTGAAAGAACATAAAGAAATATTAGATAAAACAGAATCAAAATATAAAGTCAATAAAGAGATCATAGTGGCAATTTTAAGGAAGGAAACAAATCTTGGCAGAGTTCCCTTAAAATACAATCCATTTGAAGTACTTTTAGGTCAGGCATTGTTTTCTATAGAAAATCCGGCAACTGACTTGAAGCAAAGATCAAATAATCTGAAACGGATAGCAAGGCTTCAATCATCGGCTGTGAACAGCCTCTATCATATTATTAAATTCTGCATAGAGAATTCGCATGAACCTGAAGGGATGAAAAGCAATCTTGTCGGAGCGATCGGATACACTCAATTTATGCCGTTCAATTTGTATTTAGCCAAAGACGGCAATAACGATGGTGTGGCTGATCTGATGAATATGGACGATTCTATTATGAGCATCGGAAATTTTTTAAATCGCAACGGATGGGATAAATTTTATGATATAAAACCTAAAAATAAAAAAGCCATTATCAAGTATATTCTAAAATACAATTCGAGCGACACTTATGCAGAATCAGTCTATGAGATTGCATACGAATTGAAAAAAAGGATGAAATAATGACTATTTCCACAGCAATCTAACCGGATAATCAAAGATTAGAAAATCACCTTCCCCTTCCCAGCTTCTGAATTTATGAGTTTTGAAAAGTTTAGATGATCTTTCATCTTTCATGCTTAGAACAATGCACAAACTATTTTGACCGTTCTGATAAGCGGTTTGCTTTATTTTCTGAAGTAATTCTTTAAAGAGCTCCGGTGAATCGGCTTCAAAGAAGCTTATAAAAAAATCTTCTTTTTCTCTTATAGTATATTGGCATAACGCTACGATCTTATTATTTTCCTTTATAGATATACAGCGGCCTTTATCAATATAATCTTTAATGATCATCTCATCGTTGAATGGTTTTACTACCCATGAGTAACATATACCTTTTTTGTTTTTCTTTAGCCAGTCCGATTTATGTATAAAATTCAATACAGCCGTCTTATCATAAGTTACTTCTGCCCTGTTTCCTTCATAAGCAGGGATGTTTTTTAACTTCGGCAGTCTGTAATATTTATGATTCCTCTTTTCTATAATTCTGAAGCCCATTTTGGAAAAAAGTCCGATTGATTTGACAAGACGAAAATATGTTGCGAAACGGATAGTTTTTATTTTTGGATCTTTCGAAAGCTCGGATAGAAAATATTCAGTTAGAAAATGGCCTACGCCTTTTATATTTGATTTTTCATCCTTACGAAGACCTTCAATCCAGACATCGTTATCTGAAAGCATCGTAAGCTTTTCAAAGCCGATAATTTCACCTTTTTCGTCAACAGCGGCAACAAACTCGCCTTTCTTATCTTTTATCCAAGTGTCGAAAACTAAAGGTAAATAATCGTTTCCGTCCCAAATATTTTTTACAATTTCAAGCATTCGCGGTTTGTCTTTTTGTGTCATCTTTCTGATCTTAAGCATTTTCTCTGCGGCCTTCTTTTTAATGTTTGACTTTTTTATTCAATTTTTTCGAATATTCATCAATAGAGTAAACATATTGAAGCGCAAGTCTCTCGGGTCTTGATTCGTCCCCGATAATTTTTTTCTTTTTTGATTTTTTGCCTAAAGCTATCAATGCGATCACATTCCATTCTTCAGGTACATTTAAAATCTCCTTCGTCTTGTCAGGAGAATAGCCTGCAATAACATGAGTGACGAGCCCTAATTCCGTGGCTTTTAATAATAGCTGTCCGACACCTAATCCTGTATCAAAAAGATAATATTCTCTGTCTTTTATAACGCAGTCCAGCTCTTTCTTTGACATAACCGCAATTATACAAGACGCACTGAATGTCCATTCATTGCCCTTATTCATTACCGCTTTCATTTTTTTAAGCTGTTCTTTTGATCTTACGAATATGAATTTCCACGGCTGATTATTATAGCAGGACGGAGCAAGGCTCGCCGCAGTTGCCAGTTCTTTTATCATATTATCGGCGATGACAATAGGCTCAAGTCCGCGATACGACCTTCGTTTTTGGATCGCTAATTGTACTTTCATCTGTTCACCTCGTATAATTTATATACTAATTCTTCTATTTCACGCTT
>JAKLPX010000294.1 GCA_022013635.1 Candidatus Delongbacteria bacterium | reverse complement strand
GGAGGCAGTTCGATTTTCGACATAACAGGAATCTCGGCTCCAGAATATTTATCTTCTTCCTTTGAAATGGAATATTTCTGCTTCCATCTATCTTCTTTAATCAGTTTATCTTTATCGTAAACCATTACCTTAATGGAAAACATACTTGTCAGATTTTGATCGAAGTCCAAATAAATGATTGGTATGGATATAAAGATATCCGTTCTTGTCATGGTTTCGCTTTCAGTTCTGAAGCAGGAATAATCAACATAAAAAAATTCCTTTGATATGAGCGAACCGACGAAGAAAAGCATAAGAACTAGTGTTTTATTATTCATTTCAAAATCCTCCTCCCTTCCATAAATCTTTTTTTATAATAGTCCATAGTAATATAACTTATAACTATTCCGGAACTTGTTGAAGCATGAAGGAATTTTTTGTCGTAAAGATATATTCCTACATGAGAAACGCCTTTTCCGTCTGTATTGAAAAAAACCAGATCGCCGTATTTGAGCCGGCTGAATTTTCTGACTGGCGTGCCTTGCATATATTGAGAACCGGAAGTTCTTGGTAAATTTATTCCGTATATTTCTTTGAAAGCCCTTTGAACAAACCCGCTGCAGTCGAACGCGTCAGGTCCGGTAGCTCCGATTTTATAAGCCGCTTTTTCGTATTTTTCATAGAATTTTTCAAAGTTTTTTACTTTGGTTTCATTGCTTCTTTTAACGATTTTATCCTTTGACATTACCTCTTTTGAAGAAGAGCACGAAATCAGAATCAGCAGTAAGGTAAATAAACCAATAATTGAGAAAATTCTTTTCATGGCGCAATTAGCCTTTTTTTATTAAATGCTTTAACAGTCCGTCTGTAGAATTGTCATGCGCCGACGATACTTTTTTTTCTTTTAATTCTTTCAAAATTTTAACTGCCAGTTCTTTTCCGAGTTCGACTCCCCATTGGTCAAAGCTGAAAATATTCCAGATTACGCCCTGAACAAATACTTTGTGCTCATATATAGCGATTAATTTTCCTAAAACCCTCGGTGTAAGTTTATCATAAACAATGGAATTTGTCGGATTATCGCCCTTAAAAATTTTGTGAGGGTACAGCTTTCTTATCTCGATTGCCGGTATGCCGGATTTTTCAAGTTGTTCTAAAACCTCCTCTTTTGTCTTTCCCGTCATTAATGCCTCGGTCTGAGCTAAAAAATTCGACAACAATTTTTCGTGATGATCAGCAATATTGTTAAGAGGCTTTTTTGGGCATAAAAAATCAGCCGGTATCTTATGCGTTCCCTGATGAATGAGCTGATAGAAAGAATGTTGTCCGTTAGTGCCGGGTTCGCCCATAAGAATCTGACCGGTCTTATAATTTAATTTCGAACCGTCTCTCGAAACAGATTTGCCGTTGCTTTCCATACTCAATTGCTGTAAGAACGCAGGGAATCTATGAAGGTACTGATCGTAAGGAAGCACCATTTCGCATTCGCAGCCGAAGAAATCCGAGTACCATACGCTTAACAGCCCCATAATTACGGGAATATTATTTCGGAATTCCTCTCCTCTGAAATGAATATCTGTCTCTTCCGCTCCTTTCAGCAATTCTTCGAATCCTTCATATCCGATCTGAATAGCTATTGAAAGTCCTATTGCCGACCACAAAGAGTATCTTCCGCCTATAAAATCCCAGAATTCAAACATATTCTTCTTATCAATTCCGAACTCGACTACCTTTTTTTCGTTTGTCGAAAGCGCGACAAAATGCTTTTTAACAAATTTATCGGTTTTTGCTTTCTTTAAAAACCATTCCCTTGCGCTGAAAGCGTTAGTCATTGTCTCCTGAGTGGTAAAAGTTTTTGAGGCTATTAGAAATAATGTCGTTTCCTGATTAAGGTTCTTTAAAGTTTCGGCAATGTGAGTCCCGTCCACATTTGAAACAAAATGAACGATCGGCGCGCCTGTGGAATAAAATTTTAAGGCTTCACACGCCATCAAAGGACCCAAATCCGATCCGCCGATGCCGATATTTACTACATCTGTAATTTTTTTGCCTGTATAACCTTTCCAATCTCCGTTTCTGACAGCTTCGGAAAATGCCTTCATTTTCTTTCTGACATTTTTAATCTTCGGGAGAATATCTATTCCGTCAACCTTGAGTGCTTTGCTTTTAAAATCTCTTAGAGCCGTATGAAGAACAGCCCTGTTTTCCGTTTCGTTTATCTTGTCGCCGCCGAACATTGAGGCTATAGCTTTTTCAAGACCCGTTTCTTCCGCTAATTCAAAGAGCAGTCTTATAGTCGTCTCATCAATTTTATTTTTTGAATAATCAAATAGTATGTCGCCGAATTTTATTGAAAATTTCTTAAATCTCATTTCATCCTTGAAAAGCTCTTTCAAATGAATATTTCTGATAATTTTATAATGTCTGAGAAGCTTTTCCCATGAATTCGTATTGGCAGGATTGATTTTTTTCAGCATTTTATCCACCTCTAATAAATTACACTGAATTTAATTAAATTAACTCTATTCATCAAGTAATGTTTTCGGAAATATTTAAAAACAAAAAAGCAGTCAATTACAACTGCTTTTTTTGTTTAAGTTTATTTGCCAAGCGGATCTTTCGACAGAACAAACCAGTCGATCATAGCTTTGAACATATCGGACACTTGACCATTGTCATTATTCATATAGTACAACGGAAACGCAAAGAAAGCCGTTCTATAATGATCTCCGTCGGCAATATATCTTGTTGCAATGGCTCCGGTTTTTCTTGTTATATCTCCTGAGTTATCTCCGTCAGTCAAGACAGGATCAGTATATTTTAATGAGTGATAAACAGTTCCGTTTATATCCGTGTCATAAACAGTATCAGGATCATCGGGTAAAACCGGAAGATCATAAATTGATTTATATTTATAAACTGCTTCTCCTTTGAATGCTTCGATCGTCGGAATACCCGTCAATACCGTTCCGTTGTCTTTAAGAGACATCGGTATTAGATATGATTGAGGACCAACCTGTAATGTAAAATCTCTCCAGCTCTCATTTACTTTTACGCTGTCAACCTTAATTTCATTCTCTGCTATATCCGTAATATTATCATATTTCGTTATTCCTATAAAGTCATAGTTATCCTGCAGATAATAATCTGTCGGCACGCTGGGAGGCCTGATGTCCCAGACATCCTGACTGAACCATGTTTTTGTTTCAGGAAATGTCATCGCATAAATTCCGAAATAATCATGAAAAAGATTAAATGTGATATCCGCTATTTCAGTTAATCCAGCCGCATACGGATCGAAAATCTGTCTTATAGGAGCATAATATTTATTTGCTTCCAATCTGTAGGGTTGATTCTTCATAAGCGCACAGTGGCCGATTATAAATACTTTCCCGCCTGCATCCAGCAGGTCCGGAAGAAACGACGAATATCCCTGATTATCTTGTGTGCCGTTAAAATCAATTCCGTTTTCGTTACTTCTGTCCTCGGATGCTATGATTATGAGCCGATACTCAGACATCTTCTTCAAATCGGGATAATAAAAGTTTTTATAAACATCTTCAGTTGTAAATGTTGTATCCGGTCCGATAATAGTCCAAGTCGTATCTGTTCTTACTAATTCCGTTACTAATTTGAATTTCACCATATCGTAGTCTTTTAAAGGATCAGTATTAACATCAGTAAAACCTGCTTCTTCTAAAAAAGCCTCATACATATTTCTTACATTATCTGCTGCAGGATTTCCCTCATAATACAAATATGAAGAACTTTCAGTAAGTGTCGAATCAGTGTCATCTATAAATAGAATTCCTTTTTCAAATGTCGGAGTAAATACTGAAAAATTCACAGTCAGATTACTCTCTCCTTGTTCTAATGCATCGTCTTTGATAAACACTTTAAAGCTGTAATTTCCTGCAGAATTGTGATAATACATATCATCGCTCAGTTCAACACTGTAGGCTGTACTCCAGTCGGATTCATTTACAAAAACGGCTGTTTTACCGGTATTTTCCCATAATTCCCATTTGAATTCAATTGTAGAATTAAAATCCTTGTCCTCACCCCACCATTTGAAATC
>JAKLPX010000293.1 GCA_022013635.1 Candidatus Delongbacteria bacterium | reverse complement strand
TGTGATGCTTGATACAAGTTTTTGTATCAGACTTCTGAATCCTGAAGATAAATTGCATTTTAATGCAAAAAATTACTTTAAATATTTTCTTGAACATAATATTGTGATGAAACTTTCTACAATCGCAGTTGCAGAGTATTGTGCCGGTGGAAGTATCAAGGAATTGCCGTTGGAAAAGGTAAGGATTGTACCCTTCAATATTGATCATGCTGAAAAAGCCGGTAAATTTGCTAAAATAATTTTTCAGAAAAACAATTTGACTCAAGATAAACTAAAACCGAGAGCCATAATACCTAATGATACAAAGCTGTTTGCCCAGACTGATCTTGAAGCTACGGTTACGCATTTTGTTACATGTGATGTTGAGTGTCAGAGAATATTCAAAATGCTCAAAGCTGAAACGAAAGTTAATTTCGATATCATAGATATAAACACTCCTTACAATGAGGTTTTCGGAAAATTAAATTTGGAATTCGAACCTGAGTGAGTTGTGTATTATTTTATAAAATAGCAAGTAATCACTAATGAAAACCATATCTAAAATACTTACTTCTACCGAAGCTAACAGGATAATCGAAATTTATTCAAAATTCAATCTTGAGCATTTGTCGAAGCTGATTAGTCATAATATTAGTGAAGATGGTAAAATAGAGCTTGAGTTTGAATGGGTCGAAGGGTCGGTTATTTCTGAGGAAAAGATGGGCGAGGCTTTTTATGAATTAGGCAGGTTTCACTTATTGAACAGAGTTGCTGACCGTGAAGTTGGTTTTACTACTGTCTGTCACGGTGATTTTCACAGGAATAATATAGTTGTGAGCGATTCGGGGATCAGGTTTGTTGATGTGACATTTATTAAAGAGGAATGGAATTATTCTGATCTGGACTATGTTGATTTTTTCGAGATTTACGATAAATCAAAATATCCGTGGATGATCGGGGCAGGAAATTGTCTTGAAGCGTATCATGAGGGTGCAGGCATTAGAGTCAGTAAAAAAGAGAATGAAAAGGTGAAAACTATTATAGCCGAATCTAGTCTTGCAAGGAACATTGAGAATGGGCGAAAGAATAAGCTCAATACTTCGTTCGAGGAGCAAATTCTGGAAATTCTTAAACATGAGAAATTCTAAATCTACAGGAAAATGAAAAGGATTTGAAAATTAATAATAATCTTGATTCAGATATAGAAATAACTTAAATTCGATCAACCAGTAAAACAAGGATAAAAATTGAAAAAGAAGATGGTTAAAGAAGATAGCGCAACATACGAAGCTCTTGCAGAAGTTGAAAATATTGTTGTTAAGCCTGTAGTACAAGATATGTACGATTTGGTCGGTTCAAGATTTAATAAAGATATTGAAGACGGATATTATTATGTAGCCGGTAGCGTTAAAGATTGGTATTATGAATGGGATTTTAAGACTTTTAATCCTAATATTTATTCGCATGGATTTCATCAGTATCCTGCTAAATTTATTCCGCAGCTTGCAAGGAAGATATTGAGAGTTTTTACGGATGAGAACAGTGTTGTGTTGGATAATTTTTCAGGTTCAGGAACAACCATAATAGAGTGTATGCTGCTTAATAGGAAAAAAGCTTTGGGGATTGAACTTAATCCTTTCGCAAATTTTATGTCAAAGGTGAAAACGACAACGATAAAAGCAACTATATTAAAGGATAATTATAATAAAATTATTGAGCTGTATTCAAATCCTGCTTACAAGCATAAAATTCATGATTTCTACAACATTGATTTCTGGTTTAAAAAAAATACGATCAAGGAGCTTTCAAAATTAAGATCAGCTATTTATGATCTTGCTGATGAACAAGTAACGAATTTTTTCTTGTTATGTATGAGTGATGTAATAAGGAGAGTATCTCTGACTAATCACGGCGGTTTTAAATTGCATAGATCCAAAGATAAAATCAACGGAGATTTCAATCCTGATGTAATCGGAGATTTTGAGAAAGTTTGTAATAAGAATATTAAATTGATGGCTCAATTTTATGAATTGGTAAAGGACTCAAAAACAAAAGTAGAGATCATAAACGGTGATTCAAGATTAGAGCATAATATACCCAAGAATTCAGTTGATTTTATCCTGACATCTCCGCCTTATGGAGATTCAAGAACTACGGTAGCTTACGGGCAATTTTCAAGGCTCTCATGGCAATGGATAAGCGACGAGACCGATATTTACTCTCTTGATGACAATCTTTTAGGCGGTAAGAATAAAATTACGCTGGAACATGAAATTTTAAACAATTCACCGAAACTGAAAGAACAGCTTGAACTAGTCAGAACAAGCTGCTCGAACCGAGCCAAAGATGTGTTATCTTTCTACATAGATTTAAATCTAACTCTTCTACAGGCGCACAAATATCTAAAAAAGGGCAAATATTTTGTGCTTGTGTCAGGCAATAGAACCGTTAAAAATATATTTTTAAGAACCGATCTCATTATCAGTGAGCTTGCTGGAGCTATGGGATTTACAACCGAAAAAATATTATATAGAAATATAATCAACAAGAGAATGCCTGCAAAGAACTCACCTACGAACGAAGTAGGTGTTTACGGCGATACTATGCTTAAAGAAAATATTATTGTATTGAAAAAAATATTAAACTTTGAAAAAACAAGGAACATTGCGTAGTAATGTATACAGGAATTATAGTACATCCAAACTGAAAAGAAATAAGGAATTTTGTTTGTAAAAACAACTGATATAGAGTAAATTAGAAATGTTTATGAAGATGGTGAAAAAATATATGAATTACACATGAAAAAGGTAAAGAAAATGTCAGAGTTATTATCGATAAAAGAAGCAAGTGATTGGGCTTCAGATTTATTGGGGAAGAATGTTACACCTTCAAATATATCTTATTTAGTACAATACGGCAGAATAAAAAAGATTGGTGAAAACGGTTCTACTCTTGTTGTAAAAGAGGAACTTGCTGAATACTACGCAGGATACAAAGAATCCAGAGAAGAGTCTTGGAAAAAAGAACTTGGTAACGATCTTAATTGGGCTCTATCATTCGATCAATATAAAGAATCTGAAACAACAAAACATGTTCATAGATTGCATCCTTATAAAGGCAAATTTATACCTCAGTTAGTAGAATATTTTTTAGACAGGCATGTTGATGATTTCAAAAAGGAGATTTACTTCAAACAAGGCGACATTGTACTTGATCCTTTTTCAGGCAGCGGTACTACAATGGTTCAAGCTTGCGAGCTTGGAATCCATTCGATAGGGATTGATATTTCAACCTTTAATTCTATGATAGCCAATTGTAAAGTTAAAGACTATGACTATGAAAATATACTGAAAATCATCAACGAAATATCTGATAAATTAAAATTATTTTTAAAAGATAACCACACACTAGAATTTGAAAAAATATTATTAAAAGAACTTTATAATTTTAATTTAAAGCATTTTCCTTCTCCTGAGTATCGCTACAAAGTAAAGCGTAAACAGATTAATGAAGATGTTTATGGTGCGGAGAAAGAAAAAGAATTCTTATTGATTTTTAAAAATTTAGTAACTGAATACAAAATAAAGCTTCGACAAAATCAAGAAGGCTCATTTCTCAATAAATGGTATTCAGAACACATCAGAGAAGAGATTGAAATTGTACATAATGAAATAAAAAAAATAAAAAATTCCGATACAAGGGATATTGTAAGTGTAATACTAAGCAGAACTATTAGAAGCTGCAGAGCAACTACACATGCAGATCTTGCAACTCTTTTCAAGCCTGTAACGACTACTTATTATTGTTCAAAACACGGTAAGATATGCAAGCCCTTATTTTCTATTCTTAGCTGGTGGGAGAGATACGCTAAAGATACTGTAGAGCGTTTAGAAGATTATGCAAAATTGAAAAAAGATACATATCATTCTTGTCTTACTGCTGATAGCAGATCGATTGACATTGTAAACGGGTTAAAAAAATTGGATCCTGAATTTTCAGAACTTATTTCAAAAAAGAAAATTAACGGTATATTTTCGTCACCACCTTATGTAGGTTTAATTGATTATCATGAACAGCACGCCTATGCTTATGATCTTTTCGGTTTCGACAGAAATGACGAGCTTGAAATAGGACCTCTTTACAAAGGACAGGGTCGAGAAGCTAAAGAAAGCTATGTAAAAG
>JAKLPX010000024.1 GCA_022013635.1 Candidatus Delongbacteria bacterium | reverse complement strand
ACATCAAAGGTTAATTATATCATTAACACATAAATATCACTTACATATTTAACTTACTCTTAAAGCCACATGCGTTTAAAATTTAAAAAAAACAACCCGTTTTTGCAAGTAAATAAAAATAAATTATATTTGCTTCATATTGAAAATGCTCATGAACTGGGATTTTCCTCTTTCAAAGAAAGCATACATTACCGGTACTACTGTCAGAACAAAGAATGTTGAAGCAGTTAATCCGCCGATCGTTGTGATTGAAAATGAATACCAGAAGTTCTTTTCCGCATCTGAATTGATTATTAAAGGCAGAACTCCCAGTATCGTAGTTATGGAAGTCATCAGCACCGGTCTTATCCTTTCGATCGTCCCTATTACTATGGCGTCTAACAGGTTAAAACCTTTCTGTCTTTTTGAATTTATATGATGAATTAAAATTATTGAATTATTCACGACTATACCCTCAAGCAAAATAACGCCCATATAAGCGTCTTCGTTAAAAAGTTCCTGAAGACCGAAGAAAATAACAAACACTCCAGTTAAGCTTAATGGGATACTTAGAATAATTATAAAAGGATGTAAAAGTGATTCAAAAAGAGCTGAAGTTACCATATATACCAAAACAACAGCTAAAAGTATCAGCCACAATATTTCTTTCTTCTCTTCGTCAGTCATATAAGTCTCATCCTGCTCATCGAACTTATAACCCATAGGCAGCGGATAAGTGACTTTTACTGAATTTAGAAACTCATTTGCCTGTTTAGTGGAAGAATTATAATCATACCTGATAAATCTCGTATAGCTTTGGTCTTCTTTAGTTATATCGTTCATTACCGATTCTTTGCGGATTTCGGCAATTTCTTTTATCCTGAAATTTGTTGAACCGTAACTGATAGTTTTATCAAGCAGATCCTTAATGTTAAATTTCTGATAATCTGCATATTTAACGGTCATTTCGATCTCTTCACCGCTGAACATTATGTTTGTCCCGCTTCCACCGCAGGATGATCTGATCTCTCTTACAAGATCGCTGACATTTACGTTGTAGCCTGCAAGCTTTCTTCTGTCTATATTAATAGTATAACTGAACTGATCGGATGATCTCCACCAGCTTCCTGTTCCGGTAATATCAACATCGGATATTCTTGAATTTGACAACAAATAACTCTCGAGCTTTTGAGCTTCCGATTTTAATCCTTCATAATCAAAACCTTTCAGGATCAATGTAGAATTATATGATTTGGAAGTTGATCCGCCTGAACGGTACCCGCCGGACTGATTAAGAGGGTTATATATTGAAATAAACGGCCCCGAGAAATTGACGGCCATGGAAACCAGTTCATTCTCCATTTCGAACGGGGCAATTGAATAGTACTGTTCGTCGGTATATTTTATCTGGACATAAGCACTTCTCGGAGTCACACTTGTTGTAAATTTATCATAATTCCCGGTTTCCTGAATTCTCGTTTCAAATTTTTTTATAATATCGTTTGCCATTTCTACTGTTGATCCGACAGGCATTGATATGTAAATAGTTACCGTATTTTCAATATTCCAGTTAAATCTTCTTCCTTTATCAACATAATTATCAAATAAAAAGAATGAGATGTAAAAAATCAATGCAGTTATGATCAGAACAACTTTCCTATTATTAATAAAATATTTTAATAATCCTGAATAGTTTTTAAATTCATCTTTTTCTTCCTTCCCGATCGTCTTTCTGTATTTATCGGTCAGAAATATTCCTGTCAGGATAGGTGTGAATGTTATAGAAACAAAAAAAGATGACATTAAACTGACTCCTACAGCTATAGCCATAGGTATCCAATAAAGCCTTCTTTCACCGGACATATACAAAAAAGGTATAAATACTACAATTGTTGTAAGAGTTGAACTTAAAACAGGCATAATCACCTCTTTTGTCCCTTCAACAGTAGCTCTGAATTTTTCATAACCGAGATTATAAAGCCTGACGATATTTTCTAGAACGACAACGGAATTATCCACCAGTAATCCGAAACTTAAAACAAGCCCGGATAGAGTTACGATATTTAATGTGAAATCAAAGAAATACAGTATAAATCCGCTTGACAGAAGACTTAGTCCGACCGAAAGAACAATAACAACTGAAAGTTTGATATTTCTGAGAAAGAAAAGCAGCACAAGGACTATCACGATCAGGCTTAATAAACCCCGTATTTTTATATCCCCTAATTGATCCCTGATTGACTCGGTAGAATCGAATTTTATCTCGGTTTGAAGGTTATATTGAGTATAGTCAATTTTAAACTTTTCAAACTCTTTATAAACCAGATCGCATGTAGAAATCGCATTTGCTCCAGGTTCTTTAAATACCGAAATATCAACCGATTCTTCGCCGTTGATCCTTTGAATACTTGACGGTTCCGTATTAGCGATCACGACTTCTGATATATCCTTTATTCTGATCGGGATCCCGTTACTGTATTTAAGAGTGATATCCCTTATTTGCTCAAGGCCCTTAAGTTCATTATTAATATCTACTGTGAATTGGATATTGTCATCATCTCTCGTTTCGCCCGCATTTATCGGTGT
>JAKLPX010000292.1 GCA_022013635.1 Candidatus Delongbacteria bacterium | reverse complement strand
CCCAAATCGTTTTCTTTTTTTTCATGATCGGCACATCCAATTCATTTACTTTAAATTCCAAGTCAGGAAATATACTCTTATAAGTAATAAATTCATAGTAAAAAGTGCAGTAATTAATCAGTTATCCAACAAATAGTAGGAAAAAATATTGCTTGACTGAATACGAAATTCAAAATATATTCGAGACTTTGCGTTTTACGGTTTGAAATAAAAAATATTAAATAGTAATGGAGTATAAATTATGGCAATTTTGAGAAAATTCAGAGCTATCAGGCCTAAACCGGGTTTAGAAGCAAAGATCGCCAGCTATCCTTACGATGTGATCAACAGCGAGGAAGCGAGAGAAATAGCAAATGGAAACGAATATTCTTTTCTGCATATCAACAAACCGGAAATTGACCTTCCGATAGGTACTTACCTTTACTCCGAAGAAGTATATCTGAAAGCAAGAGATAATTTTCAATCATTTGTTAAAAACGGATGGTTCATTCAGGATGAAAAGGAGATGCTTTATGTTTACCGTCAGACAATGGACGGCAGAGAACAGTACGGCATAGTAGGATGCTGCAGTGCGGACGACTTTTACAACGACATAATAAAAAAGCACGAGCATACGAGAAAAGCTAAGGAAGAGGACAGAATAAAGCATGTTGATGTTACCAATATCAATGCCGGTCCGATATTTCTGACATACAGGTCGAACAATGCCATTAATGGCATTGTGGATCTGGTAGTCAGAAATATCCCTATCTACGACTTCGTCGCCTCTGACGGAATAGGTCATACCGTATGGATTATTGAGGATGATTCATTGGGCACTAAACTTACCGAAGAATTCGGGAGGATAAGATATCTTTATATTGCCGACGGACATCACAGAGCTGCATCCGGAGCTATGGTCGCGAGAAGAAGACAGGCTAAGAATCCGAATCATACCGGAAATGAAGAATATAATTTCTTCCTGTCTGTTCTTTTCCCAGACAATCAGCTCAGGATTTTCGATTACAACAGAGTTCTTAAAAATCTGAACGGAAATTCCGAAGAAGAAATGTTCAATGAACTTGACAATACCTTTATCGTTGAGAAAATAGGTGAGAACCAATATAAACCTCGGGCTAAGGGTGAGATCGGAATGTATTATGAGAACAGCTGGTATAAACTTATCATTAAACCTGAACAAAGAATCGAGAACGATCCTGTAAAATCGCTGGATATATCTGTGCTTCAGGATAAAATATTGGAGCCTTTCTTCGGAATAGAAGATCCGAGAACTTCCGACGATATTGATTTTATCGGAGGGATCAGGGGTTTAAATGAATTGGAGAAACTTGTTGACAGCGTGAAATTCAAAGTGGCTTTTGCCATGTTCCCGACTTCGGTCAGGGAATTGATGAACATTGCCGATGCGGGAAAAGTAATGCCTCCCAAGTCAACCTGGTTTGAACCGAAGCTGAGGTCCGGTTTGCTGGTGCACTCACTGGATTAAATTAAAAAGGGTCGAAAATTTTCGACCCTTTTTCTTTACTTCACTTTTCTGTGGGAGGCATTCGGGATGTTTGTTTCCATTCCCTGAATTACCACAGTCTCGAATATTCCATCAACTGTCTGATATTGAATTTTGAGACTTTTCTCATCACCTGTTTTATGGATGACTCTTAAGAACTTGTCATTAGCTTTCACTGTAAGTTTGCCGTCTCTGATAAGAGTATTAAGATAATCTGCTACATCAACTGAATTCTCAGGCATAAAATCGCCGTAAGTAGCTTTTACGATCCTTAGTCCGCCTTTGGAAGTTGGAGCAACATAGCTGTCTTCGGGCTGGACGATTTCTTGCACGATTGTGCTTATAGTCGGGGCAATAGGCTTGTGCTCGACAACTTCAACCGTTTTATTCTCACCTGAATCAATCAATCTGATATTGTCTTTTCTGATTTTATACCCGCCGGAAACCATAATATAACCTTTGTAAAGAGTGGAGACATCAGTTATTTTTGCCATGAACCAGCTTGCAATTCTTGCTTTGTCTCTTTCTTTGGGAGGAATGTATATGCCTTCAGTTGAGTAATCAAGCATAATAACGATTGTTCCAAGCTTTAATTCGCTTTCATTGGCGATTCTTGTGTGCCAGTAATTTTCAGTCCAGAATTCTTTCCCGTTCTTGACAACCAGAAATTTCGCTTCGCTTTTTGTTTGAGCTGAAGGTTTCTGAGTCATTTTTGCCACATTTACCCCTATCCATGTGTGTCCTTCCAGAGTTCCGTCTGACACAAAATAATCGTCTGCCTGAATGTAGTGGGCATCATCAATCTGAGCAAAAACGAAAGAACCGATTAAAATTGTCAGAACAATTAATAATTTTTTTAGCATGATTATCTCCGGTTAAATTTAACATTTATAAGGTATAATTTAATTTAAATATTATTATTTAGCAAGGAATTTAAAAAGCTTAGATTTTATTAAAAAAATATTATTACTTTTTAAAGTGTTTTACACCAATCAAATAATCCTTAAAACGAGCCCTTTT